>JALZOC010000123.1 GCA_030857365.1 Acidobacteriota bacterium | reverse complement strand
GCGTCCGCGAATACGCCGGGGCGGAACACGAACATGAACCCGCCGGCGCGCGATTCAGCCCACTCGACGCGCCTGACGCTCGTGACCCTGGCGGTGATCGTCCGGCCGAGCACATCGAACTGCACGCCGTCGCCGACATTGATGTTGAAGCGATCGTGGATGCTCTGCTCGATTGAGACTTCCGGAGCCCCGGCCGGCGCGTCGCCGCGCTTCCAGAACGCGCCGTCGATCACTTCTTCATTCGCCTCGAGGTTCTCGCGGTAGGTGACCGTGTACTCGCGCGCGAGCGACCCCTGCCCTCGCACATCGCCCGGCGTCGCCAGGTTCATCTCGCGGCCACGCACGGCGGTGATACGGGCGCGCAGCACCGGCATCAGGCGCGCTGACCCGGCGGCCCCGGGCCTCTCTTCCAGCATCGCGCGCACGCCGTCCACCTGGTCCCGCTGGATATCGATCAGGAACATGTCGGCGCCGCCGCGGTCTCGAAGCTCGAATTCGGCGGTGAGGTTGTCCTGCAGCGCGCGAACGCCGAGCACGAAGAAGCTGCCGAGCCCGACCGCCAGCAGGATGACGCGCGTCTGGTTCCCGGGCCGGCGGAGGCTGATGACCGCGTGGCGCAGCGGAAACCAGGGGGCGGATGCCAGCGGCCGCACGACGGTGACCAGCGCGAACGCCGCACCGTACAGGACCCCGGAGACCGCGGCGAAACCGACGGTGACGGCCGCGCCCGCGCGCCATGAGCCCGCCTGCCACGAGGCGACTGCGACGAGAGCGCCCCCGACGAGGGCCGCCGTGCCGACCTGGAGCCAGTCCAGACGACCGAACCATGCAGCGAGCGCGGCACCCCTGCCCGCGTCCGCGTGACGCTCGGCCGAGGGGGCCGGGGCGATGTCGGCTCCGCGGATGAGCAGCAACGGCTTGATGCGGCGCACGTCGAGCAGCGGCACGAGCGCGAAGAGGAGGGAGACCAGCAAGCCGACGGTCAGGCCCTGCAGCACGGCCGACCCCGTCAACCCGTAGGACAGGCCGCCGAAGGAGGCGGCAAGCGACGCCGGAATGGCGCGCATGGCGAGCCCGGCGAGAAGAACACCCACGAGGCTTCCCCCCATCGCGAGAAGCCCCACCTGCAGGACGTAGGTCCCCAGCACCTCGGCGGTGGATGCGCCGATGCACTTGAGGATCGCGACACTCCGCATCTTCTGTCGCACGAAGACACGGGTGACGCTCCAGACACCGATTCCGCCGAGGACGACGATGACGAACCCGACCAGGCTCAGGAAGTTCTCCGCGCGCTGGAGGTTCTCACCAATCCGATCCTCGGTCGACTTGTACGATCGCGCGCTGACGAATCGATCCCGGAAGCCGCGGCGGATGTCGCGGGTGAGCGGCTCCACACCATCGTCGCGAACCTTCAGGAGAATCTGGTACGTGGCGCGGCTGCCGAACGAGAGCAAGCCGGAGCCCTCCAGGTCGGCAAGGTCGACCAGCACGCGGGAGCCGAAGCTGAAGCCACCAACCCTGCGGCCGGGCTCCTGCTCGATCACGCCGCGGATTGTGAACGGGCGGCCGCCGATGATGATTCGGCCGCCGACCTCGACGCCGAGCTGCGTCAGCAGCTCCGGCCTCACGAGCGCTCCGCCGTGCTTCACGAGCTCGTGGGAGTATGCGGTCCCGTTCCGCAGATTGAGGGTGCCGTAGAACGGGAATCCGCGTTCGACCCCGCGCAGCTCGACCATCCGGGCCACGGCAGCGCCCGACTCCGCGCGAACCATCGTGGCGGTCTCGATGGACCGCGTGCGATCGAGTATGGGGGCGCGCGCAAACCGCGCCTCCAGCGCGGCACTGACCTCCGGCCCCCACGGCCGGTTGCTCTGTACGAGCACGTCGGCGGCGATTGTGGATCGCGCCTCGCCAACGAGACCGGCGCGAAGGCTCTGGATGATCGAGCGCAGGGAAACGATCGCGGCCACACCTATGGCCACGCAGATGAAGAAGAAGACGAGGCGGCGCCAGGAGGCTCTGAGCTCGCGGGCCGCCATCCGGAACACGAACGCCATCAGGGCGTCGCCGGGTCCGGAAGGGCCGCGTTCCAGTTCGCCGCCCCGGCACGCTCCGGAGCCGTGCCGGCCGTCTGGCTCGCGACACGGCCGTCCTTGAGCCCGATGGCCATGTCCGCCACGGCGGCAAGCTCGGGATCGTGCGTCACGAGCACGAGCGTCGTGCCGCGCTGCCTGTTCACGTCCAGAAGCAGACTGATGATGTGCGCTCCGGTCGTGCTGTCGAGATTTCCGGTGGGCTCGTCGGCGAGGAGGAGCGGCGGATCGTTGGCGAGGGCGCGCGCGATGGCGATGCGCTGCTGCTCCCCTCCCGAGAGCTGCGATGGATAGTGGTGCCCGCGCTCCGACAGCCCCACCTCCGCCAGGAGCTGCGCGGCGCGCGCCCTCGCCCCCCGGACACGCGCAATCTCCATGGGGACGAGCACGTTCTCCAGCGCGGTGAGCGACGGGAGCAGGTGAAAGAACTGGAAGACGAACCCGATCCGCCGGCCGCGGAGCCGCGCGAGACCGTCCTCGTCGAGCGCCGTGATGTCGGTGCCGTCGATCTCGATGCGGCCGGTCGATGGCGAGTCGAGGCCCGCGATAAGACCGAGCAGCGTGGATTTTCCGCTGCCGGAGGGGCCCGTGATGGCGACGACCTGCCGGGGCGCCACGCTGAGATCCATCGGGTGCAGGATCGTCAGCATGCCGGTGCCGCTCGGCACGGTTTTCGAGACGCCGCGCAGCTGGATCATGAGTCGGCGAGCCGCGCGAGCTCGGGCGCCAGGGCCACCCAGATGGTGTCGGCCACCAGCCCCGCGCCCCGCGCGTTCGGGTGGATGCCGTCGGCCTGGTTCAAGGCGGCTTCCCCGGCGACCTTGTCGAGCAGAAACGGGACGAAGCGCACGTTGTACTGAGCGGCCAGTTCGCGATAGGCCTGCCGGAAGGCCGCCGCGTACTCCGCACCGTAGTTGGGGGGCGCCTCCATTCCCGCCAGTATGACGACCAGCCGCTTTGCCTGTGCGGCCTCGATGATGCGGGCGAGGTTCTGCTTCATCTCCGGGACGGGCAGGCCGCGGAGGCCATCGTTGGCGCCGAGCGCGACCACCAGGACCTGTCCGCCGTTCTGAAGCGACCACTCCAGCCGGCGAAGTCCGCCGGCGGACGTGTCGCCGGAGACCCCCGCATTCACCACCTGGAAGCGCAATCCGGCCGCGTCGATCCTGCGCTGGAGGATCGCCGGGAACGAATCCGACTCGGAGAGGCCCAGTCCGGCAGTCAGGCTGTCGCCCAGCACGACCACCTTGGGCCGCTGGTCCACTGAAGGCGCTCCGGCACTCCGCTCCGCCCCGGGTTCGGCGCGCGCGACCAGCTGCGCGTCGGTGGTCTCTCCTCCAGAACGGCTGCAGCCCGCAGCCCAGACGAGCAACAGGCAGAGCCCCAGCGGAACTGCCTTCCAGACCCGGCGGTTCTCGGCGTCCATGTATGTTTCATTATAGGTTCGCCGAAGAACATTCAGTACAGTCGGCATCCCTCGTAACATAGGGGTATGGCTCGTGGGTTTGAATCCAAACAGGTGGAATCGCAGCAAGAGGAGGCGGCGCGCGGGCGGATAGCGCCAGGGCCTGAGCTTTCGCCGGAGCAGCGGACGCGCCTCGAACAGCGCCGGCGGCTGCTGTTGTCGAGGACGCGCGCGCAGAACGACCTCAGCCGGGCGACCGCCCCGGCGTACCGACGGATGCTGGAGGCTGCCATCGCCGCTCTCGATGCGGAACTCGAATCGCTCTGACCGGGAGGATCCCGGTATGTATCTTGCGTGATGAGCGCGCGGTCACCCCTGGACCTGTGTCAGGGCGTAAGACCCAGTATTGGTAACGGTATCCGCGGGGCGGCGAGGGAGGGGTATTGCCATCAAGCAAAGACATCGTCCGGATTGCCGCCATCGGGGATCTGCATCACAGCCGCACGGCGATCCAGGGCTCGCTGCACGGCCTCTTCAGTCTCATCAGCGACTCGGCGGACCTGCTGATTGTGTGTGGCGATCTGACCGATTACGGGCTGCCCGAAGAGGCGCGCGCCCTGGTCCGCGAAATGGCGTCGCTCAAGATTCCTTCGGTGGCGGTGCTCGGGAATCATGATTGCGAGTCCGGGCGGCAGGACGAACTCCGCCAGATTTTCGTCGACGCCGGGGTCGTCATCCTCGACGGCGACACGACCGAGATCCTCGGGATCGGGTTTGCCGGGGTGAAGGGATTTGCGGGCGGGTTCGGCCGCCGCGCGCTCGGCCCGTGGGGCGAACCGATCATCAAGAACTTCGTCCGCGAGGCGCTCGACGAGGCGCTGAAGCTCGAGACCGCGCTCGCGCGCCTTCGCACCGATCACCTCATCGCCATTCTGCATTACGCCCCCATCAAGGAGACTGTCGAGGGGGAGCCGCTGGAGATCTATCCCTTTCTGGGCTGCAGCCGTCTCGAGGAGCCGCTCAATCAATACCCGGTCACGGCGGTGTTCCACGGCCATGCTCATCACGGCCGGCCGGAGGGGCGCACCTCGAAGAACGTGCCGGTCTACAACGTGTCGATGTCGCTCATGCGCGAGCTGTTTCCCGACCGCCCGTTTCGACTCCTCGAACTCGACACCACGACCAACGACGACGAGCGACGGACCGGTGGCGAGCGCCGGAGCGTCGCCCGCGTGTGAACGGCTGATTCAACCTGCGAGGCTTGATGCACACAATTTGCGCCCTGATCCTTACCGCGACACTGGCGCAGGCGCCACCTGCCGGTGCGGCCGCACAACCAGGCGTGGCACCGCCGCCCGCGCGCACGGCCGCGCAACGCTCCGGCCCCACGGACAAGATGGCAGCCTTGCAGCAGCAGGTGATGCTCGATCGCGCCGGGTTCTCCCCCGGAGTCATCGACGGACGGGACGGTCCGAACACGGCGAAGGCCCTGGCGGCCTTTCAGCGGCAGGGCACAACCGCCGCGTCGCCCGCGAACCCGATCTCGGTGTACGAAATCTCACCGGAAGATACCGCCGGGCCTTTCCTTCCAATCCCCGAGGACCTGATGGAAAAGTCCAAACTGCCGGGGCTCGGTTACGCCTCGCTGCTCGAGATGCTGGCCGAGCGGTTCCACGCCAGCCCGGCCCTGCTGGAGCAATTGAACCCGGGGATTGAGCTGCAGGCGGGTCAGCAGATCCAGGTGCCGAATGTGGAGCCGATGCTGGTGCCGGGCTCGCCGCCTCCGAAGGCCCCCGGTTCCGAACCCGCGCCCGCCGCCAGGACGGACGTGGCTCCCGAATCGGCACAGCCCCCGGCACCACCCAAGCCGGACGTCGTCGTCACCGTCAGCAAAGCGAGCGGTGCGCTGACCGTTACGGACACGGAGGGCGGCACGGTGTTCTATGCACCCGTCACGACTGGCAGCGAGCACGACCCGTTGCCGATTGGCGAGTGGAAGGTGAATGGGGTGCAGCGCAATCCGACGTTTCACTACAACCCCGAGCTGTTCTGGGATTCGGACCCGGCCCACGCCAAGGCCAGGATCCCTGCCGGACCGAACAACCCGGTGGGTCTCGTGTGGGTCGACATCTCGAAGGAGCATTACGGTCTGCACGGCACGCCCGAGCCCCGCACGATCGGGCGCACCGAGTCGCATGGCTGTGTGCGCCTGACCAACTGGGATGCGCTGCGGCTCGCCGCGCTCGTCAAGCCGGGCACGCGCGTCGTGTTCACGGAGTAGGCGTGATCAGCCCCGAGTTCAGGCTGCGGGCGCGAACGTTCGGCATCGGCGCTGCCTGCGGGTTCCTCGCCGGTGCGGCATTGGTCGGCCTCATCGTCAGCAAATACGGGCCGGCCACGTCCACCGCCCGCGGTCCGGCGACGCCCCCGGCGGTCCAGACAGACGACGGGATGGCCGGTGTGGACGCGCCGCGCGAGCCCGAGGGAACCCCCCCCGCCACCCCGGCTGATACCTCCCCGGCCGGCGGCCGCGATTCGGCGGGAACGAGCGCCGATCCGACATCGACGATCGTTCCGGCGCCGGCAGACGAATTGACGGAGCGGGGGCTCACCATCCCGGTCGAAGGGATGACGCGCGAACAACTCGTCGAGTCGTTTGCCGAACAGCGCGGCACCCGGGTTCACGAAGCCATCGACATCCTCGCCCCGCGGAACACGCCCGTCAACGCTGTTGACGACGGGACCATTGCGAAGTTGTTCGAGAGCAAGGCGGGGGGCATCACGATCTACCAGTTCGATCCGACGGAGCGGTTCTGCTACTACTACGCGCACCTGGAGCGCTATGCCGAAGGGTTGCGTGAGGGGGATCGCGTGCGCAAGGGGCAGGTCCTCGGCTATGTGGGAACGTCTGGCAACGCCGCGAAAGACACGCCTCATCTCCACTTCGCGATGTTCCAGCTGACCGCGGCGAAGCGATGGTGGGAGGGCACGCCGATCAATCCGTACCCGGTGCTGCGCTAGCGCCGTCTGTCCCCCTGGGGGCGGAGCGGGGTTGGAGGGGGCGCCCATCCTTCGGCGGCAAGATCACTATCGGCGCGGGCGCGTGCCACGTGCCACGTGCACGTGCGATGTGCACGTGCGACGTGCACGTGCTCCGGCGTCCTCAGCGCGTCCAGCCGATCGACAGCGCCGTCGATCCGTCGCGGATCCCTCGAGCCAGATCGACACGCAGGACGCCCGCGCCCGGTACGGCAATTCGGACGCCCGCGCCTGCGTCGAGATGTGCTCGCGCGTCGGCGCCAGGCAGCACACCCGCCGCGCGGGCCCCGTCGATGAACAGCGCGGGCGCGATACGTACGGCCCTGCCACGCAACGGCGTCCAGCGGCGCCACTCCAGCCCGCCGTGCAGGAGCCGTCGGCCGAACACGCCATCGTCGACGACCCCGTCGCGAAGGAGCGGATGGGCGCGCAGCAGTACCGGCCTGCCCTGCCCTGTTCCGGCGCCCGGCCAGAGCGCGAGTGGGGCGCCGCCGCCGGCCACGTCGACTCCGGCACGGCCGACCCACACGTCCCCCTCGTGGCGCGAGGA
>JALZOC010000782.1 GCA_030857365.1 Acidobacteriota bacterium | reverse complement strand
GCGCGGCACTCCGAAGAGAGCCATCACCTCGCCCGCGCGGGCTCCGGCGGCGTTCAGCGTCACCCGCGCGCGGACCGCGACCGTCCGTCCGCTCAGGGCGTCCCGCACGCGCATGCCGGTCATCCGGCGCCCGTCCTTGAGCGGCTCGACCGCTGCCGCGTAGTTGGCAATCTCGGCGCCGGCGCGATCCGCCCCCGCGGCAAACGCCAGCGTCAGCCTGTCGCTCTCGATCATCTGGTAGTCGTACCACTGCGCACCGCCGGTCAGCCCGTCCTCTCTGATGCCGGGGAAGAGGCGAAGCGTCGCGGCTTTGGAGACGAGGCGCGGGGCGGGCAGGTGGAGCTCTGGCTCCACGGCGTCGTTGCGATGCCGTCCCAGCCAGGCGTCCAGTTCGAACGCCGCACAGAGCGCAAGCCGGTTCTTGAAAACCGAGCGATACGTTCCCATCAGGAACGGCAGCGGGCGCAGGAACCACGGTGCCATGCGGGCGAGCGCACGCCGTTCGTGGATGCTCTCGCGCGCGCCCGGCAGATGTCCGGCCCCGAGCGAGCGAAGGCCGCCATGTGCCGTCTTCTGATGATTGAAGGACGCGCCGCTCCCCAGGTCCGCGGCGTCGACGAGGGCGACGCGCAGCCCGCGGCTCGCCGCCTCGTACGCGCACGCGAGGCCGTAAATGCCACCGCCGATTACGAGCAGGTCGAACTCCGCAGACTCGAGCCTCGAGAGATCGCGCGGGCGCATGCAGGAGGTTTTATCCTATAGTAGTCCGGCGTGTCACCCTCGGCTGCTCCTCGCACTGACGCGGTTCGCGAGTACTGGAACCGGCACATTCACGATCTCGAGATCACCTCGCACCCGGTCGGGTCGCCCGGTTTCTTCGCGGACCTCGATCAGTACCACTTCGAAAAACTGCACCATCTGCTTCGGCTGGTGGACTTCGATGGATACCGCGGACGGAAGGTGCTCGACGTGGGCTGCGGGGCAGGCACCGATCTTGTGCGGTTTGCGAGGGGTGGCGCCGTCGTCTCCGGGGTCGATCTCTCGTCGGCGGCGATTGCGCTGGCGCGCCAGAACTTCGAACAGCAGAGGCTTCATGGGGATTTGCGCGAGGCCGATGGCGAGCACCTGCCGTTTGCGGACGGAACCTTCGATCTCGTCTTCGCCCACGGCGTGGTGCAGTACACGAGCGACCCGCAGGCGCTCGTCGACGAATGCCGGCGCGTGCTCACGCCCGGCGGCGAGGCCGTGTTCCAGGTCTATAACCGAATCTCCTGGTTGAACGCGCTGTCGAAGCTGATGAAGGTTCCCCTCGAACACGAGGATGCGCCGGTTCTCCTCAAGTACAGCGCGGGAGAGTTCCGCGCGCTGCTGAAGGACTTCCGCGAGATCCGGATCGTCGAGGAGCGCTTCCCCGTGACGTCGCGGCTCCACGGCGGCTGGAAGGGCAGGGTGTTCAATACCTTTTTCGTGGGAACCTTCAACGCCTTGCCGAGACCGCTCGTCCGCCGTTTCGGATGGCACCTGCTGGCGTTCTGCCGCAAATGAGTCCGCTCCGCCTGGTCAAGGCGCACGCCTTCGGGAACGATTTCGTGCTCGTGCGGGAGCAGGACATCGAAGCCGTGGGCGATCGCGCGCCGCTCGCCAGGGCAATCTGCGATCGCCACCGCGGCATCGGCGCCGATGGCCTCATTACCTACCGCGAAATCGCGACGGGGGCCGCCATGCACCTGCTGAACGCCGATGGCAGCCGCTCCGAGGTGTCGGGAAACGGGGTGCGCTGCCTCGGCGCCTGGCTCGCGTGGCAGCGTGGCGCCTCGACCTCCGAACCGATCGACATCGAAACGGACGCCGGCACCAGGCGCCTTCAGCTGCTCGACTCGAACGCGGGGCGGTACACGTTCCGGGCGGCGATGGGCGCTCCGGAACAGATCGCGCTCGAGACCATTGCTGTCGACGGCCACCCGGTCGAATGCGTGACGCTCCGCGTCGGCAACCCCCAGTGCGTCGTCCTGGGCGAGGCCACGCAGGATCGGCTGCACACGCTGGCAGCCGCCCTGTCGGTCCATCCGCGGTTCAGCGACGGCACGAATGTGGAGCTCGCGACGGTGGAGGCGCCCGACCGCGTTCGCATCCTGATCTGGGAACGCGGCGTGGGGCCGACCGAGGCGTCCGGCACCGGCGCCTGCGCAGCGGCCGTCGCCGCAATCCGATACGGCGGTGCTGCGCGCGACGTGCGGATTGTCTCGCCGGGCGGGACGCAGCGCGTGGAGTGGATCGGTGACGAACTGTTCCTGACGGGCTGGGCGGAGCTGATCGCTGAGGCGAGCTGGGTCGGGTTCGGGG
>JALZOC010000781.1 GCA_030857365.1 Acidobacteriota bacterium | reverse complement strand
GCGGACGGTCGAGCAGGTACGGGCGCCCGTAGGCGCCCGCCCCGACAGCCACCAGGAGTGCCGCGGCCGCACCGAGCTTCCACTGCATCGGCGAGAGCCTCGGCGCCGCGCGGTGGCCGTATGCGTGGGCGCCCATGTCAGCCGGCTCCTGAAGCCCGCCGCGGCGCGCGGGCGGTGCGTAGCCTGCAGGGGCCTGGCTTTTCACCCGCAGCGCGGGCGCTTCAGCTTTCATGCGTACGGCCGGCGGGGCCACCGGTGGCGGCGCAGCGGGCGCTCCGGCGAAGTGGGTCGGCATGGGCAGGCGTGCCACGGGAGGCGCAAGCGCCGGTTCGCGCGGATCGAACACGGGCGGGTAGTACGGCATCGCCGGCGCGGGGGGCGCTTGCTTTGGCGCTGGAGGTGCTTGCGGCGCTGCCGGCGCTGGCGGGGCCGCGGGTTTCGCGATAGAGCGGAGCTTGTCGCGATCGCGCTTGGCGCCCCGGCGCTTCTGGCGCGAGGACGATTGTTCCTTCGGCGGCGGTTGTGGCGCCGCGGGTGGCTGCGGCGCCGGCATCGCCGCAACCGGCATTGGGGCTGGCGCCTGCGGGGCGCTCACCGGGACGGCTGCGGGCGTTGCCCAGTCGTCAGCTGGCGCGGTTGTCGGCGCGGCGCCCTCGTCCAGCTGCTCCTTGCTGGTGAAGCCGCCAGAGTCGGCAGAGGCGTGCCAAACCGGCTCCGGCTCCGGCACTCGCTCCGGGAGAGGGACGGACGCCGGCTCGGGAACCACCTCTTCGCGCGCCAGAACAACGTCAGCGACGTCGGGCTCGCCCACGGGTGCAGACAGCTCCGGTTCTTCGCGTTCACCGCCGGCGACCTGATCGCCGGAGTCAGCCAGCGACAGCACGTAAGGGAGATCGTCGTCTTCGACCAGGCGCGGGCTCGCCACGCCGTCCAACTCGATCTCGACTTCGAGTGCCGCGCTGACGTCCTGGGCATCCTCATCGTCGGCAGACATGGGACCGCGTGCGCGTTCTCGGAAGGCGGGTGCCGGCGCGTCCCAGCCGGCGTTCTCGGCCTCTGGAGCCCGAACGCCGTTGAACTCGGAGACAAAGGCACCCAGCGCGGCACGGCACTGCGAGACGCCGATTTCCTCGGCGAGCTGCCGCAGGACCGTGTCGGCTTCGTCGGCGGACGGGAATGGCCGGCTTCCCGGGAGCCGCAGCGCGCGGTGCAGAAACCGCTGAAGGCCCGTCGCGAAGCCGCCGCTGCCGCGTATCTGCGCGATTTCGACCACCTCCGACGCGAGCGCCGTCACGCCGTCGGGGTATTCATCGAAGCGAAGCGGACGGCCGATGACGATCATGACCCCCGTCAGCGCGGCCTGGGCGATATCGGCGGACGTGTCGAACTTGCTCGCGCCGGCGGCGGCGGGCATCGCGATACGGAAGTCCCGCCACAATCGCCGGCGATCGAGCCTGAGGCGCTCCAGCGCCTGCGCGAACATCCAGTCGAGCAGGACGACCTCACCGGTGGGGGTCACGACGGTCCGGCCGGGCCCGATGGCCCCGTGCGTGAATCCCGTGGCCTCGTGGAGGGTCGCCAGGGCCGGCAGTACTTCCAGCAGGTACCCGAGCGCCGCGTCAACGCCCGGGGCCACAGGCTCCTCGGCTCCGTCGGCGACGAGGCTGTCGAGGAGATCGGACAGGCGGTTGCCGGGCACGAACTCCGACACGAGGGAGACCGCGGCCGTGCGCGGATCGCGCTCGATGCTGCGGGCGTTCGCGAAGCGCTCGTCCTCGAAGCCCGCCGCAACGTCCATGCGGTCGCGGATTGCGCGCTCGAAGGCGGCGAATTCGGGGCGGAGGTGAAGCCGCTCGAGGATGCCCCCGGTCTCGCGGTCGAACAGCAGCGTGCGGCGGCCGAGGCCATCCTCGTACCCGGACGCCGACAGCGACGCGGGCAGATCGACTGGTGGCACTGACATCTGAGGCGTCATGGCGACTTTGCAACCTGCGCTCCAGCAGAAGAGGTGTCGAACTCCGCCAAAAACCGCCGTTTTCGCGGATCGCGCGGGGGCAGATCCAAGGCAATTCGCGCGGTGATCACGAAACTGTGCGACCACCGCCATTCCTGTAACGGCTTTCCATGGGTGTGCCACGGCGGAGGCGACGGGTGACACGCGCGGTCGGCGGATTGCACCGCGCGAAAACGGCATGATAGAATCGGCGCTTCGTGCCTGAGCGGGACGCCGGTCCTGTCTTCCTGGTCCGAGCAGTCCTGAGAGAGCAGGGGCGCGTAGCTCAGCTGGGAGAGCGCTGCGTTCGCAATGCAGAGGTCGGGAGTTCGATCCTCCCCGCGTCCACCAAC
>JALZOC010000780.1 GCA_030857365.1 Acidobacteriota bacterium | reverse complement strand
GCCCAGAGCACCCCGACGAAGCCCATGGACACGAAGCTCATCATCATCGTGTTCAGGGCATTCTTCGACCTGACGAGCCCACCGTAGAAGAACGCCAGCGCGGGCGTCATCAACAGCACGAGCGCCGTCGCGACGAGCATCCACGCGGTGTCTGCGGAATTGACCTGCGGGGCCGCGGCCTCCTGTGCGGCGGCGGTGGCGGGGACGCTGACAATCCATGCGCCCGTGGCGAGGGTGACTGCGAGTCGTGCTTTGCTCATGTCGGGCTCCTGCGATCCGACCGGGGGACAGCGCGAATCCCGCGGCCCCGGCGGACGGCGTCAAGTGAATGGGTGTGGTCTGGCGAGGCGCACGCCGCGGCCTGCGCGCGCGTTGCGCCGCGGGGGGCGCGCGAGATCAGTTCACGTCCCGCTCACCTGTTCTGATGTTGTAGCCCTGCTCGACGGGCAGAACGAACACCCGGCCGTCGCCGATCTCTCCCGTCCTCGCCGCCGCGACGATCGCGCGAATCACGTCCTCCGCCACGTTGTCGTGGACGACCACTTCGATTTCGACCTTCGGCAGCAGGCTGACCGCGTACTCCTTGCCGCGGTAGACCGCGGTGTGCCCCTTCTGGCGGCCGTGGCCCCGCACGTCGGTGACCGTCATCCCCGCGAGGTTCAGCTTTTCGAGCGCGTCCCGCACATCGTCCACTTTGTTCGGGCGGACGATACATTTAATGAGCTTCATTGCCAGCCTCCAGCACCCGTTCGAGTTCCTGTTTGAGCGCGCCCTGTTCCATCTCGGACAACTTGGTTCCCTCCTTCATCACGTGCAGCACGTCGACCGCCCGCTTGCCCTCGGTGGCAATCAGCACGAGCTCCACATCACACCCCTGCCCCGAGATCACCCGGCTGATGCGGTACAGCAGCCCCGGCGCGTCGTCGGCGACGATCTCGAGAACGGTGAACTTGCGCGAGTGTTCGCTGTCGAAGTGCACCACCGGCGGCTCGTGGCGGCCGCGGCGGTAGAGCATGCTGCGCATCCGCCCCGCGAGGAGCGACGTCACGTCCGCCGAGCCGGCGACCACGTTCTCGAGCATCCGGCAGATGTCCGCCGCCGCCGTGGGGTTCTTCCTGAGGAACGCCTCCTCGTCGGAGAACTCGAACACGTCGAGCACCAGCCCGTCGGGCGTCGTCATGGCCTGGCCGCGATGGATGTCCATGCCGAAATACGACAGCACGCCGGAGACGTTCGAGAAGAGGAACGGCTGGTCGAGCGTGACGAGCGTCAGTTCCCAGATGTCGTCGTGGTTCTCGAGGAACGCATGGACCTCCCCCCGGGCGATGTTCCGCGCGAGCCGCACGTGGCGGTACACCGTGCCGAGGCCGAAGCTCGCGAGATAGCGGCGCGGCAGCCCTTCGAGGAACGTGGCCAGCTCGCTCTCGCCGATGTCCTCCGGGCGCCCGGCGATCAGCACCGAGATGGCCGCCTGGTCGTGTTCGAGCAGGTCGTCGGCGTACCCGAGCGTGAGCCGGTTGTACGTGTCGACGTACAGGCGCCAGAGCAGATCCTCCTTCCAGGGGGTGAGCGTCTCCGGGCTGACGGCGCCGACGTCGGCGAGCGTCAGGAGGCACAGCATCTTCAGCTGCTCCTCGGTGCCGACGAGATCCGCGAGGCGAGCCACCACCTGCGGGTCCTCGGAATCGCGCCGGAACGCGGCCTGCGACATCTGGAGGTGCTGGCGGATGAGAAACTCGACCGTGTGCCGCGCCTCTTCGGTCAGCTCGAGGCGGTCGAGCATGGTCTGCGCGAGGCGGAGGCTCTCCTGCGCGTGGTCCGCCTCACGCCACTTGCCGACATCGTGGAAGAGCAGCGCGAGCGTCAGCAGCTCCGGCGATCGCACTTCCTGAAGGATGGACGCGAAGCGCTTCCGCCCGGCCGTCTGCGCGTCGAGGAGCGACTCGACGTTCCGGATCGCCAGCAGCGTGTGCTCATCGACCGTGTACTTGTGGTAGAAGTCGCGAATCACGCGGCAGTGAATCTTCTCGAATTCGGGAAAGATGCGCGTCAGCAGGCCACAGTCGTGCATCTCGGAGAGCCGGGCGTACAGGCCCTGGCGCGGCCGCAGCACGTGGCGCAGCTGATGGCGCTCGCCCGCTGTCGCGACGAAGTCGTCTGGTGAGCAGCGATGGACGCTCTGCTCGATGCAGGCCAGCGCCTGTTCGGAGACCGCGCACTCCCGGTCGATCGCGATGCGAAACGCCTCGAGCCAGAGTGAGGGCTGCGATGCGGCCCGATCGAGATCGACGAAGCGGACGCCGTCCGGCGCAATTTCGAACTGCCGCCCCACGGGCCGCGTGGTGC
>JALZOC010000779.1 GCA_030857365.1 Acidobacteriota bacterium | reverse complement strand
GTCTCGAGGGGCTGACCCTCTCGACCCGGCGCTACCGGGAGGCGGGATCGATCCTTCGCACCTTCGGCCACTACGTGCGCGACGGGCTCATCCCCAACATGTTCCCGGACGGTGCGCGCGAAGGGCTCTATCACACCGCCGACGCGACGCTGTGGTTCTTCCACGCGGTCCAGCAGTACGTGCGCGTGACCGGCGAAACGGACACGCTGGAGCGCCTGCTTCCAACCCTGGTCGACATCGTGCGTCACCATCTCCAAGGCACGCGGTTCGGCATCGGCGTCGATCCGTCCGACGGCCTGCTGCGTCAGGGAGAGCGGGGGTATCAGCTGACGTGGATGGACGCGAAGGTGGACGACTGGGTCGTGACACCCCGGCGGGGGAAGGCCGTGGAAATCAACGCCCTCTGGTACAACGCCCTTCGACTCCTGCAACACTGGACGACGGACTTCGGAGGCGCGGGGGACCTGGACCTTGGCCTCCACGCCGCGCGCGCGAAGCGGGCCTTCAACGAACGGTTCTGGTTCGAAGCGGGCAATCATCTGTACGACGTGGTGGACGGCGAAGGCGGCGACGACCCGACATGCCGGCCGAACCAGGTGCTGGCGATCGCGCTCGATTACCCGGTTCTCCACCCGGCGCGATGGAGGCCGGTCATGCAGGTCGTCCGCGCCCGGCTCCTGACGCCGCTGGGCCTTCGGTCGCTCGCCCCCGGCCACCCGGATTACAAGCCGAACTACTACGGAGATCTGCGGTCGCGGGATGCCGCCTATCACCAGGGAACCGTCTGGGCCTGGCTGATAGGGCCGTTCGTCGACGGGTGGCTGAAGGTGTATCCGGACGATCGGGCGGGGGCGCGGCGGCTGCTCGATGAGTTCGACGCGCACCTCGGAGAGGCGTGCGTGGGCTCGATCAGCGAGATTTTCGACGCCGAGGCCCCCTACGTGCCGCGCGGGTGCGTGGCACAGGCATGGAGTGTCGCGGAAGTGCTCCGGTCGCGGCTGAAGACGGCCTAGTCACGTTGCACACTGCACGTGCCCACGGATCTCAGCCACGGCGGAACTGATCCATACTCCACCCGGGAGAGTCGCATTCACAAAGATCCCGCCGTGCTCATCGATCTCACGCGCCTCGGGTGGGACGCCGCCTTCGCGGAGGCGTTCGCCCCGCACGCGGCGGAGGGCCTCGTCGCGGGGCGAATCGTGCTGGAGCACACGCACATCTATCGCGTGGCGACGGCGGATGGAGAGGTGCTCGGACGCGTCTCGGGCCGGCTCCGTCACGACGCGTCGAGCCGCGCCGACTTCCCGACCGTCGGCGACTGGGTCGCGATGGCTCCCGCGGCCCACGCGGGCGACGCCCGGATCCTGGCGGTGCTCCCGCGACGGAGCCGCTTTTCGCGGCGCGCAGCCGGTGATCCCACCGAAGAGCAGGTCGTGGCGGCCAACATCGATACCGTGTTCCTCGTCGGGGGGCTCGACGGAGACTTCAACCCGCGGCGGATTGAACGCTACCTGCTCGTCGCGCGCGAGAGCGGCGCGGCGCCGGTCATCGTGTTGAACAAGGCCGACCTTGTCGAGGCGCCGGACGCGGTTGCGGCCTCCGTGCGGGCTCTGGCGGGGACGGTGCCGGTCCACGCGGTGTCCTGCCGTCACCGAGCGACCCTGGACGTGCTGCGCGGATACATCGGCGCGGGCCGGACCGGCGCGCTGCTCGGGTCCTCAGGTGTGGGGAAGTCGACTATTGTCAACAGGCTGATTGGCCACGATCTGCTGCGCACGCAGGATGTGAGGGAGTCCGACAGCCGCGGACGCCACACGAGCACCACGCGCCAGCTGGTGCTGCTCCCGGGTGGGGGAGTCCTCATCGACACACCGGGCATGCGCGAGCTGCAGCTCTGGGACACCGGTGAGGCCGTGGGGGGCGCCTTCGACGACATCGGAGCGCTCGCGGACGCCTGCCGGTTCCGCGACTGCCGCCACCAGCAGGAGCCGGGATGCGCGGTCCGTGCGGCCGCCGCAGCGGGCGGGCTCGCGGCCGGTCGCCTGGAGAGTTATCACAAGCTGCAGGCCGAACAGGCGCATCAGGCCCGGCAGCTCGATCGACGCGCAGAGATCGACGAGAAGCGCCGCACGAAAGCGGCGACGCGGGCGCTGCAGAAGCGGCTCAACGAGAAGGATCGCGGATAGTGTTCGCCGCCAGATGAACGTTCTCGACGTGAGCGGCGCACGGAAGCGCTTCGGTCCGGTCACGGCGCTCGACGGCGCGAGCTTCGAGCTGCGGCAGGGCGAGCTGCTGGCCCTGCTCGGGCCCAACGGCGCCGGGAAGACGACGCTCATCAGGGCCATCG
>JALZOC010000778.1 GCA_030857365.1 Acidobacteriota bacterium | reverse complement strand
CGGTCACTTTGAGCGGCGTGGCGAGAAGCACGCCAAGCTCGTCCAGCACCGGGAGGTCCGTCGGGTCCGAGACGACGATGACGAGCGAGTGCCCGTCGCGTCGGTACGGGACGAAGCCGTACCGCAGGGTGAGGTCGGCGGGGATCGTCCGGAACAGGTCGTGATCGATGTTGAATCGCGTGAGGTCGACGAACTCCAGCCGGTACCGCTCCGCGAGATGCCGCGCCTGCGCGGTTTCGGCCGCCTGTTCCGCCGCATTCGGCTCCAGGTCGCCCGCGTAGAGCTCCGCCGCGTCCGACGGGAGCACGGCAGGTGTCGAGACTTTTCCGTTCACCACTTCAATACCTGGGAATCAGCTTTCAGCTTTCAGACTTCAGACTTCGAACTTCAAACTTTCTGTCATGCCAGCGCCGACGTCAGGTTGAAGAGCGGCATATACAACGCGAGCAGCAGCCCGGCAATCACGAGGCCCATGATGACGAGGAGCGCCGGCTCGACGAGCGTCACGAAACGTCCGAGATTGGTCTCGATCTCTTCGTCGTAGAACTCGGAGAGGCTGTTGAGCATCTCCTGCAGCGCGCCGGTCGACTCGCCTACCTCGACCATCTTGATCGCCACGTCCGGGAACGCACCGCTGTCGTGCATCGCCGTCGACAGGGACCGCCCCTCGCGCACCTGCTGGGCCGCGAGCTGGAGCTCGTGTGCCATGTACTGGTTGCCGATCGACCGCGACGCCACGTCGATCGCGTTGACCAGCGGGATTCCGCCGCCGAGCAGGGTGGCCAGCGTGCGGGCCGCCTGCGAGGTCGCGAATTTCCTGGCAATCGAGCCGAGCATCGGAATACCGAGCGTCCAGCGGTCGAACCGCCGGCGATTCCCGGCCGCCCGCAGCCAGGACCAGAATGCCGCGGCGGCCACGACAATCCCCAGCACCATCAGCAGGAAATAGGTGCCGGCGAACTCCGACACCGCCACGATGATGCGGGTCGACAGCGGCAGCTCCCGGCCGAACTGGTTGTAGAACGCTCCGAATTCCGGCACGACGCGCAGCACGATAATCGCGACGACCACGCACGAGAGCAGCAGCAGGATCGCCGGATAGACCAGGGCCGAGATGGTCTTGCGCCGCACTCCCGACACGATCTTCACGTAGGCGACGTACCGGCGGATGACGGTTTCGAGGCTGCCGCTCTTCTCCCCGGCCAGGAGCGACGCGGTGTAGATGCCCGGAAACATCGTCCCGTGCGCCTCGAACGCCTCCGACAGGGAACTGCCGGCTCTCACCCGATCGTACACGTCGTCCAGCACGCTCTTGAGCAGGGGATTCGCGACCCGCTGCCGCAGGATATCGAGCGACTGGACCAGCGGCATGCCCGCCTTGAGCAGCGTCGCGAGCTCCTGGTTGAACACGAGGAACTCGCGCGACGAAATGCGCGACCGCCTGGGCAGCTGCAGCGAGCCGAACGCGGCCCGTCCGGCGCGCTGCACGGCCAGCACGTACAGCCCCTTTTCCTCGAAGTCGCGCCTGAGCCGCGCTTCACTCTCCGCGACGTACACGCCTTCGATGACGTCGCCGCCCGGGGTCCCGAGCCTGCAGCGGAACTCCATCAGCTCAGCGCGGAAGCTCCCCGGCTTCCACGCAAGATCTTGTGTCTGTGGACATTATCGGTTGATCAGTCCCGAATTATACAACGGGTCCCTCTCGTCCGGAGGGCTGTCCGTCGAGGTTAGACGGGGAACGAGGGCGGCCGGATGGAGAAATCCGGGCGGAGAGTTACTTGTTGCCGGCGAGCGAGAGGATGCGACTGACGTAGTTCCGAGTCTCCCGGTAGGGAGGGATCCCCTTGAACTTGCGGACCGCCCCTTCACCGGCGTTGTAGGCGGCGAGCGCGAGCTCCACGCCAAAACGGTCGATCAGCGACTTGAGGTGCCGGATCCCCCCCTCGATGTTCGCCTTCGGCTCGAAGGGGTTCCTGACCTTGTACTCGCGCGCGGTGGCCGGCATCAGCTGCATCAGCCCCATTGCTCCTTTGGGCGAACGCGCTTTCGGCCGGTAGCCTGACTCCACCTGGATCAGCGCGCGGACGAGAAAAGGGTCCACCCCGTGGGCGTGGGACACCGAGGCGATGATATCCGCGTACGGCGTGCCCCCCAGGAGAGAGGACGAAGGGGCCGGCGCGGCCTCCGCGGGTGCCGCAGCCTCGAGCTGGGGCGGTTCGGGGTATGGCACTTCGTCCGCCTCTATCTTGTCGATCAGGTCCTTCCGGCACGTGACCTCGCCGCCGCTGCGAAGGGTCAGAACGATCAGGTCCCCCTCGACCTTGTGGCCCTTGACCGAGAGCGTGCGCCCC
>JALZOC010000122.1 GCA_030857365.1 Acidobacteriota bacterium | reverse complement strand
ATCGCTCGCAACCGGCGCCGCGGTGTCCGTTGGTGGCCCCGGGGGCTTCGTCGGCATCATCATCCCGCACCTGGTCCGGTTGATGGTCGGGTCGGATCACCGCGTGGTACTGCCCGCGTCGGTGCTCTTCGGCGCCGCGTTCCTCATCGCCTGCGACGTCGTGGCCCGCACGGTCATGCCGCCGCTCGAGTTGCCGGTCGGCGTGATCACGGCGCTCATCGGCGGCCCCTTTTTCCTGTGGCTGCTCGTGAGGAAGCCATGAAGCCCGGCGCGTCAATCGTCTGCGCGCTCGTCATGTTCATCAGCGGACACGCGCCGGCAGCGGCCGGGGGGCCTTCCGCCCGCGCCAGGCCGACACAGGACGCAGGCAGCGCGCGCCCGGCGCCGGCGGCGCCAGTCCGCATCATCTCCCTCATCCCTGCCGTAACCGAGACCCTCTTCGCGATTGGGGCGGGGCCGCAGGTCGTCGCCGTGAGCAGCTTCGATCGCTACCCTCCCGATGTCGAGAAGCTCCAGCGCGTCGGCGCTCTGATCGATCCGGACGTGGAGCGCATCCTGTCGCTCCGGCCCGATCTGGTGATCGTGTATGCCAGCCAGAGCGACCTGCGGGCACAACTTCAGCGTGCGCAGATTCCGACGTATGTCTACAGTCACGCAGGATTGGCCGATATCGGTTCTACCATCCGCGATGTCGGAATCCGCGTGGGACGCGGCCCGGCCGCGGCGCAGGTCGCCGCATCGATCGAAGGCCGCATCCAGGCGGTCCGCACACGGGTCGCGGGGCTGCCCCGTCCGTCCACGCTCGTCGTGTTCGAGCGCGAGCCGTTCACGTTGCGCGGAATCTACGCGAGCGGGGGCGTCGGCTTCATCCACGACATGCTCGATGCCGCGGGCGGCGCCAATATTTTTGCCGACGTCAAGCGGGAGGCTGTTCAGGCGACAACGGAGCTGATCCTCGCAAGGGGCCCCGCCGTCGTCATCGAGCTCAGGTCCTCGGTGGCGTCAGAGGACACTCGGCGCCGCGAGCTGGCGGCATGGAGCGGGCTTGGCGCGGTTCCCGCCGTCCGCACTGGGCGAGTCTATCTGTTCGGGGACCCGCGAATGACCATCGCGGGCCCTCGCGTAGCGGAGGTGGTCGAGATCCTCGGCAGGACGCTTCACCCCGGCGCCTTCTCACGATGAGTGGCTCGCCCCCGCTCTTGCGCCGGAGCCGTCAAGAGGCGGAGACTTCGAGCGGAGGAAGAGTCATGCCGTTGCGAATCCTGCTGCTCACGATCGGCGCCGTCATCATCTCAGCTCAGGGAGAGCGATCGCCCTTCGAGAGATGGCAGCGCGCGTCGAACGATCCCATCATCGCCCCACGGGGCGGATGGGAGTCAGCCGGCACCTTCAACCCGACTGTCGTCGAGCATAACGGTCAGATCGTCATGCTCTATCGTGCGCAGGACAGGAACGGCACGTCGCGCCTGGGGTACGCGACGAGCACTGATGGCATCCGCTTCGCTCGGCGCCCCGAGCCGGTCCTCTCGCCGGAAACCGACTACGAAAAGGACGGCGGAATCGAGGATCCGCGCCTGGTCAAGATTGACGACACGTTCTATCTGACCTACACCGGTTACAACAAGAAGGACGCCCAACTCTGCCTGGCGACCTCCAAGGATCTGCTTCGCTGGGATCGCAAGGGCGTCATCCTGCCTGCCTACAAAGGTCGATGGAACGTCGGCTGGACCAAGGCGGGCGCGATCGTCCCCGAAAAAATTGATGGAAAGTACTGGATGTACTACATGGGGACGACCGCCGACAAGACGGACGAGATGGGGCTCGCCTACTCGCTCGACCTCATTCAGTGGACGGACGCACTTGACGCCCCCGTGCTTCCGCGCCGCCCGGGACGGTGGGATTCCCGGGTGGTGGAACCGGCCCCGCACCCATTCTGACGCCTGACGGCATCATCCTGATCTACAACGGTGCGGACGACTCGCTCGTCTACCGGACCGGTATCGTCCGCTTCGACCGCAGCGATCCGCGCGGTGCTGTCTCGTACGGATTCGCCGGTCTTCGCACCCGACGCAGCATGGGAGAAGGTCGGACAAGTCGCGAACGTTGTCTTTGTGGAGGGCATGCTCCGCCAGGGCGCGCGATGGCTCTTCTACTACGGCGGCGCCGACAAGTACGTCGGCGTCGCCGAGGCGGCGGCGCGACAGTGAATCGCCTTCGAACCGCCATCGGATCGTGGTCACGGGGTTCAGTTCATTACCGTGGTAATATTTTCGCATGGCGATCGCTCATTCGAGGCTCACCGCACAAGGTCAAATCTCGGTACCCGCCAAAGTTCGTCGGAAGCTTGGCCTCGGGCCGGGGTCGATCCTTGAGTGGGACGACGACGGCGAGCAGGTCGTGGTTCGTCGGGTGGGCCGTTATACATCGGAGGATGTGCACCGTTCGTTGTTTCCAACGCCTCCCAGGCCGAGGACGCCGGCGGACCTGAAGGAGGGCGTGCGACGGTACATCCGGAGGCGCCATGCGGGCCGTTGACACGAACGTTCTGGTTCGGCTGGTCACGCGGGACGACGCGAAGCAGGTAGCTGCGGCCGAGGCCTTCGTCCACCGTGGGGCTTGGGTGCCGCACCTCGTCCTCGCCGAAACGACGTGGGTCCTTACGTCGGTTTACGAGCGTAGTCCGGAGGACATCGCCACCGCCGTCGAGATGCTCCTCAATCACCAACATCTGACGATTCAGGATTCGGAGGCCGTCGCCGCTGCCGTGGGCAGCTTTCGCCGACGGCCGGCGTTGGGCTTTTCAGATTGCCTGGTCTTGGAGGTGGCTCGAAAAGCGGGTCACCTGCCCCTCGGCACTTTTGACCGCGACATCAGCAAGCTCGCTGATGTCGAGAGGCTGTGATCCAGGCGGGTCTCGGGGCTCCCCCTTGTCCTTCCACGCTCATGGTCTTGGGCGCCTTCGACGCTCGTGGTGTTCGAGCGCGAGCCGTTCACATTGTGTCGACGCGGCGCTACAAACGGCGCGAGGCACCAGGCCGTCGAGGTCCAGAGCGTAACAGTTGCCGGCACCACGGGGCGACAAATGGATCAGCGGATGCAGGCATCATGAGCACGTTCGCCCTCGGAATGCGCTACACCCGCAGCCAGATCAATGCTGCCTTGGGCGGCGGTGTGCAGGCATACCTGCCGACGAAGGATGGTCGCGTCGTTTGTGGTACGTTCCGGCTCAATACCAATCCAGACGCTCCACGAGTGGTGCTGCCAGGATTCGGACCCCAGATCGAGAGGACTGCTGCGCTCTTTGCCTCTCAAGCGGAGTGCGTCCCAATCTTTATCAAGCGGGCTACCAACGCGTGGGAATTCGTTGGCCACTATCGCGTCGCGCGGATATCGCGGGACCCCGACGAAATCGCGTCGCTGGCCGCCAAGGCAGGACGCTCCTGCTCAGTGTCGATGGTGCTGCACCTGTCGAAATGCTAGCCGGCCGCGAGCCGACGGATCTCGAAGCCAGGACAAGCCCTTGCCCCGGCTTGTCATCAGTTTGCCGCCTGCCCGCAGCAAGGACACTTATAGACTGATGGAGGCTTCCGGGGTATGTGCGTGGCCCTATACTATTGGAGATCCGTTCCGGGTTGACGTTGGGGACCCATGGGACCAGCCGTTCGCGACGGATGCGATCTCCGCGGCTATACTTGAAATGCCCGTAAGTGATCGCGGCCGATTAGAAGGTCTGACACAATTTCGGGTTTTGGCATTTGCCGCGGCTGCAAGTTGTTGACTCTAAACGGAGAGAAGTCCGAGTGGTTGAAGGAGCACGCTTGGAAATTGCTCCGATGGTCTGCGACGGCGTGTTACGGATTTCGATTACGAATGCGAAGTCAACCACTTAGCAGCAACCGCGCCTCCATCATCGATCACCGTAAACCTCGGTAGCAGAATCGGCACGGTCACGTCACCGTTACGTCACAGTCGGCGCGGCCCTGAAGGAGCACGCCTTCGGGCGTGTGAACGCCGGCGGCTTGACCATCTCACCTTGTCGAGTCATATTACTTCCATGGCACTCTCCAGGAAGAAGGCGACGACCATTGCGCTCGACCCGGAGGCCGATCGGCTGCTCTCCCGTGCTGCACGCGATCGCGGCGTCTCGCGCTCGGAGTTCATCCGACAGCACCTCGCCCTCGTGCTCGAGCAGTACCGCCGGCATCCCAAGCCGAAGAGCGCCGGCATCGTCCGCACTCTGACTGAGCGCGGCGACGAGCGCGAGCTGTTCGGTGGCGGCCGGTAGCGCGGCAGCCCTCATCTGCGATACGGGCGCGCTGCTCGATTATCTCGAACGTTTTTCGCCGAAATTAAGCAATGCATGGCTCGCAGCCGCCGAGTGGCGGTCTCGTCGATCATGACTGCGAATCGCCGCCTCGGATCAGCTTCCCAAGATGCTGCCGACCGCGCTGGCGACAGCGGCGGCCGCGATAACGAAGACCGCCCCAAGGATCCCGGCCGCCAATCCGGCTGTCTTCGGCCCGCTGAATGAACGCCGCTTCAACTCCACGATCTGCGTGCTGGTGTAGCGCACGCCGTCGGGCGCCACAATCACGTCACCGTCCACTTGCTGGACAACGAATCGCAACGAGCGTCCGTCCCTCGTCCGGATGCTCACCGTGTCGCCGGCCTTGAGTTTCCCGAACGTTGTGTCTCCCGCTGGTTGGGTTGCCGGGCGAACGGTCTTCATGGTCGTGCATCCGACGTTTGTCATCGCCAGGCTGCACAGCAGGAGGCATGCGACGAGTCGCTGACGTGTGATCATCGATTCGCTCCTTAAGTGAGCACCATTCTGCAGGGAACTCCGCGGCGTCAGCACGGGTGCCAAATACTGCCGCTGCGGTGATCTACAGGCCCGGCTCCGAAAGGTTACGAACGGTCCAGCTCGGCCGGTTCGACCCCTGTGATAAAGTCTCGCTGCCCCGGTCGGCGAGCTCGCGTTGTCCCGCTCCGACGCTGGAGAACCCGAGGTCTGGGTAACGAGCACGGGCGGGGGGAACATCGCGGACGCCCGGCGGGGTCCACCCGCGATCGGCGGCTCGTGGAGAAACACAGTCCAACTCTGTTGCCTCCGGAACCCATCGCTCCCCGCGCGCCAGCCATGATTCGCATCGTCTGCGGGCTCGCGGCAGCCGCCCATGTCCTCTACCTCTCGCTGCTGATCTCCTGCGACCTGCTGCGAGTCGCCCCTCGCGGATTCGTGCCGCGATTCGAAGACGGGCGCGTGACCGCTGCAAACCTCGACCCGGACTCGGTTGCGGCGCGCGCCGGAATCCGTGACGGTGATCGCCTGGTCAGCGCCAACGGCCAGATCCTCTTGGATCACAGCGACTGGCAGCGCATGAGTGTCCACGTCGACCCGTCGCGCCCGCTGATCCTCGTGCTCGAACGCAACGGTGCCCGGTTCACAGTCGGACTGCCGCTGTCGAGTGGCGTGCAGGCGTGGCGCGGCGCAACGCAGATGCCCGGTGTCATGGCATTCCGCGCGGCGCAGGTCGGCACGCTCGGCTTTGCGCTGCTCGTGGCGTTCAAGCGAACTTTCCAGCCCTCCGCGCTGCTGGGAGCCCTTCTTCTGGGGTCGCTCGCGACGGTGTCGCTGTCGCTTCCGATGCGGCTCGCCGTCTTCTGGCACGCCCTGCCTGGCTGGATGCAGGCACCGGTGTGGCTGCCATTCACGACCAGCGCCGCGGCGGGGGTGTTGCTCTTTGCGTTCGCGGCAGTGTTTCCCCGGCGCATCTGGTCGACGACGTGGATTGCCGTGGCGGTGGTCCCTGGCGCCCTGGTCGTCGCCTGGCACCTGCACTGGGGAATCCAGCTGATGCGGCAGCCGGGCCCAGCGACGGGGCTCGGTAACGCCGCGCCGGTCGTGTCTCTGGTGAATTTCGCCTACGCCGCGCTGGCAGTGGCCCTGCTGGTTCTCCAGAGACGGGCGGCGGGCACGGTCACCGATCAGCGTCGCATCGGAGTGCTCATTCTTGGCACCGCCATCGGCGCGGCGGCCGCCGTGGGCGTCATCGCGGGTTACTGGCGGGATCCGGGGACCGGCATCTTCGAAACGAGACCCATGACCCTGCTGGCACTGGTCTTTCTGGCCATGCCAGCCTCGTTCGCCTATGCGATACTGCGGCACCGGCTCTTCGACGTACGCCTGATCGTTCGTCAGGGACTTCGATACGCGCTCGCACGACGGTCTGTCGATGCGCTGATCCCCGTCCTCGGTGCCTTGCTGCTCGTAGACGTCGTCGTCCACCGCCAGGAGCCGCTCGCCTCGCTGGTCGAAGCGCGGTGGTGGTGGTACCTGTTCGTTGGAGGCGCGCTGCTGCTGGTGAGATCACGACGCGAGCAGTGGCTCAGGCGGGTCGACCGTCGGTTCTTCCGCGACCGCTACGACGCACATCGGCTGTTGACCAGCATAGCCGAACAGGTCGGACGGGCAGCCAGCTTCGACGCCGTTGCTCCAGCCATCGTCCAGCAGATCGACGAAGCGTTGCATCCGACGTTCGCCAGCGTCCTCAGGCGGGTTTCGACGGCGTCCAGCTATTCGCGCGGTTCGGGAGGAATATCCGAGTCCGGACCGGTTGCCCTTCCGAGCTCACTGACTGTCATCGCACTACTGTCGGTCTTGCGCAAGCCGCTCGCTCTCTCGCTTGGCGAGACCGCCTGGGTTCGTCATCAGCTGCCGCTGGAGGAACGAGCGCTCCTGCTCGAGCACGGCATCGAACTCCTGGTCCCGATCTCGGGGTCAGGTACAGGCGAACTTCCGCTGGGTCTCCTCGTCCTGGGCCCGCGACGTTCGGACGAGCCATACAACCAGGAAGATCTGGACCTCTTGACCACGATCGCGCATGCGGTGGGAGCGGTCCTCGAGCGCTCGGACGATAGCGAGGAGGGGCTCGCGGAATGTACCCGCTGCGGTCGATGTTATGACAGCGCCGCCGGCGTCTGCGCGAACGACGGCCACACCCTGAGCAGGACGCGTGGAAGCCTCGTCATCAACGAACGGTATCGGCTGGAATGCCGCCTCGGCCGCGGGGGAATGGGCGTCGTCTACTCAGCCACGGATACCGTG
>JALZOC010000777.1 GCA_030857365.1 Acidobacteriota bacterium | reverse complement strand
TGTGGTCAGGGTCGTGTCAGGGGTTGCCGAGGACCTGGAAGGAGCGCATCTCGCCACGCACCCGCCGCGGGAAGTAGCCGGTAAACAGCGTGTAGGAGTGCACGGTGCCCTGACGCCTGGCGATCGCGTCGCGCACCGCGCTCGACAGCTGCGCGTTCAAACGCCAGCGCCCGTTGCTGATGCGCGCATTGCGCTGCAGCGTCGTCGTGCGTCCCGCCGAGTCGTACTCAAGCTGCACGCGCACCACGCCGCGCGCGCGCCGCGTCACGGTCCCGCTGGCCCGCAGGCGCCCACCGACGATCCTCGGGCGCGACAGCCTAAGCGCCGCGCGCTGCGACGCCGCGCGCAAGCGCACCACCTGCGGACGCGTGTCGGCGTCACCGCCGTAAGTGATCGTCACGATGCCCGTCCCCAGATCGGCCTGCGAAGCGGGAATGCGCTTGCTGAAACGGATGCGCCCGCGCGCCGAATCGATCCGCGCGGAGAAACGAGTACGCCGCCCCGCCGCCTGCAACTCCACGCGCACCGATCCCGACGCACGCCGCGTGATCGGAGCCAACACATCAAGACGCCGGCCACGCCGCAAGATGCGCGCACGCGCGATCGCCAACTTCGCCGTGAACTTGCCCGACCCAGCGCCCGTCCCCGTCCCCGTCCCCGGCGCCCCCTGCGCCGGGACCGCTTCGAAGAAGATGTCCTGCTTTCCGTCCGTCCGGTTGCCGCGGCGGCTGTCGGTCCAGGCGGCCATCGCCCGGTCGCCCACCAGGGTCAGGCCGAGGCGGTGACCGTAGTTGGTCAGCACCCGGCCGCGGGTGCTCCCGGGAGCACCGAGCCTCGCGTCCGAGGCCACGTCGGTGAGCTTCGTGGGCACCGAGAACGTGGCGCCGCCATCCCTGGAGTCGGTCAGGTAGACGTCGTGAAAGCCCTCCGGGCTCGTGTCGTAGTAGGCGATGAACAGCCGGCCCTCGGGCGTCGTCGCGAGCCGCGGGCGGTGCTGCTCGTGGTCCTCGCCGCCCGGCGGGATCCCGACGACGCGCGGCGGGCTCCAGCTCTGGCCCCCGTCGGCGGTGCTCGTGAGGAAGACCCGGTACTTGTCCCCCTGCTTGTCCCACCATGCGACGTGGGCCTTACCCGCAGAGGCTCCGCCGACCGCGTGGAAGAACCCGCGTGAGCTCCCGGCCTGGTAGCAGAGATCGCCGTCGCAGGGCAGCGCCTGGCCGACCTGCGTGGGCGGGCCGAAGGTCGCGCCCTGGTCCGGCGACACCGCCACGTTGATGCTCGCCGGGCTGTCGGTGGGGTCGAGGAACCCGTCGGCCCAGACCGAGTAGACCATCCCGCCGCGGTCGACCGCCACCGACTGCTGCGCCGGAGTCGACGAGGAGTCGCTGGACTGCACGGGCTGGGAGAAGGACCGTCCACCGTCTCCCGAGGACGCGACGACGGTCTTGAGCGGGTCGGGCAGGCAGGCCGGCAGGGCGCGCGGCTCGGGGACGCTCGGCTCGCAGTAGCGCAGGAACCCCACGTAGATGCGACCGGAGGTCGGGTCCACCGCCATCTCCGAGAAGAGATCCGTGCGGTCCGCTCCCACGCCGTCCGGGTCCACCGGGCGGGGCTGCTCGAAGTCGCCGCCGCCGCGCGACACGCTCAAAAAGCCCTGGCGCTGGGCCAGCGGGTTGGTGCCGAAGCCCACCTCGTAGAGGTAGTAGACGGTCCCGTCGGGCCCATAGGCCAGGTTCGGGTCCAGGCAGCGCGGATAGTCGGGGGGCACGGCGAACCGACCGCCGCTGCCCACGAGCGTCTCGTTGCTCCAGCTTGCTCCCCCGTCCACCGAGCGGGCGACCATGCACCTGTCCTGCCTGCGGCCCTCGGCGTAGGCGATCGCGAGCCGTTTCGGATCGGTGGGATCGACCGCGAGCGCGGGTTGGCGGAACGCTCCCGGCTCCGCCGTCGAGACCGCAACATCCGGGAGCGACGCCGTCTGGCCGCGGCTCGATCCCGCGAGCCCCAGCTGGATGAGACAGGCGAGGGTGGCCGCCATCGCCCCACGAAGCGCCAGGCGCGAAGGCGTGAGGCGGCGACCGACGAGGGCCGCCGCTTCCCAGGATGCTCGCGATCCGTGATCCACGTTTGCCAGAATAGTGGACGAATGCGCCTAGCGCGCCGAGACGCGACCGACCCACCCTCAGGGCGAAGTCTTGATCGCCACCTCCCAGATGGCGACTGCGCTGATCAGCGTGTCGCGGCGCTCGTCGAGAATCGCACTGCGTGCTGGCCTGCTGAGGCGTGGGTCCTCGGCGAGCAGCCAGAGCAGCGTCCGCGTGTCGAGGATCCCCCTCAACCGCCGAAGATCTAGC
>JALZOC010000776.1 GCA_030857365.1 Acidobacteriota bacterium | reverse complement strand
GATACAGGGGGCGCGGCGTCACCGAAGCGTCCGCCGAGCTGTACATGTTGTACCACCAGAACAGCTTGGCGCAGGTAAACGACGGGTCACGGCGGCGGGCCGACTCCACCCTTTTCTCCCGTCACCAGCGCGTTGCTCTGCTGCCAGAGCCGCACCTCGGCGGTGTCGCGGAAGTATCAGCCGTTCGCCACCGCGCCGTGCTCGCCCGGGAGGAGCCCGTGGTGAAGGTGGACTGCACCGAGCAGGTCACCGCGGGTAGCACGGTGCGGAGCGGGCGCAACCCTCCACGCCGGGCGAACGCCTGCAGGCTGGGCGTCGCTTCGCCCAGGAGGTCGGGGGTGAGCCAGACCACGTTCAGAACGACGGTTCGTTTCACCGGTCGGGAGTCCGCTCAGCGACGCTGAAACGCGAGGCACGGGCCGATTCAGGACCGTCGATCAGCGCCTTGATGAGCGCGACGTCGAGGAGCATCTCCGGGATGAACTTGCTCCAACGCGGCCAGCAGGGCGCGAACCTCGTCCCTCTGCGCCTCGGGGAGCTCCGTCGCGGCCGTTCCGGCGATCGGGAGATTCCGGACGGCGCCCCGAGCGAAGTCGATCAGCATGCCCTTGCGCGCCTCGTATGCGTCGGAGCCGACGAGCGGCCGAACCCGCTCCCAGGCGGCATCCAGGAAGTCGGGCCAGTTGCCGAGCCCACGGTAGTAGGACGAGACCAGCGGATGCTGGTGCCGCTCCCTGACCGACTCGAAGAGCGTGCGCACCCGCTCGTCCGCCTTCTCCGGCTCCACCATCTCCACCTTGGTGGTCCCTTCGGCGGCACCGGCGGGAATCCGCGACGGGTCCGCGAGCGGCTCCGCAGCCGAGCCGTCGGGGGCGGGCTCGAACTCCGTTTCGTGGAGCGCCGTGGCGATCAGCAGGAGCTTGGGGAGGACGTAGTGGATGGGTCGTTGAAGGCGCGGATCCGGTCGATCTCGCCCGTCTCCTCCCAGCGCACGGGTGATGCAGTGATGCAATCATGGTATGATCGTGCATCATGCGCACGACGATCACGCTCGACGAGCGCCTGATCGCTCAGCTGAAGCGCCGGGCGGCCGAGCAAGGCACGTCCGTGAGCAAGCTCGTGGAACAGGCCGTGCGGCTCTTCGTGCGTACGCCACGGACGACGACGCCTTCGCAGTCGTTCGAACTGGTCAGGTTCGGGAAGGGCGGGCATTTCTCGCGGCACAACATCGACAAGACGTCTGCGTTGCTCGAAGCCGACGACATCGAGCGCTTCGCGTCCGGCAGATAGCTGTGCAGCTGCCCGACGTAAACGTCCTCGTCTATGCGCACCGCGAGGACGCGCCCGAGCATGAGCGGTACGCAGCGTGGCTGCAGGCGCTGACCGCGTCGGATGAACCGTTCGCGCTGTCGGATGTCGTCCTCTCGGGGTTCCTGCGCATCGCCACCAATCCGCGCATCTTCGATCCGGCCACGCCGATGGACCCGGCGCTCGCCTTCTGCCAGCGCCTGGTGGATTGGCCTCGCGCGTCGCTCATCATGCCCGGCGATCGGCACTGGGAGCTCTTCACCGGCCTGTGCCGCGACATCAAGGGCCCGCTGGTGACGGATGCCTACATCGCTGCGCTGGCCATCGAGCATGGCTGCGAGCTCGTCACGACCGACAGCGACTTTGCGCGCTTTCCGGGCCTGCGGTGGCGCCATCCACTCGCCGCCACTGATCAACGGGCAGCTTTCATGAGCGGGTGATGAAGCGTCCCAGGCGCGATGGCCAGAGATAGCGCCGTTGAAAGATTTCGCTGCGAGCTCGCGTTCTAATGGGGAGTCGGCGTAGGTGACAAGCGGAACGCGTTGGCGCTCGCGGATGTCGCGCGTGCGTCGCTCGATGCCTCGACTCTCGCCAAGTGGGAGCAGCTCCTGCAGCGTGAAGATCTGTTGAGTATTGCCGCCGCCGTCTCAGCGCCGGCTCTGTACTTCCATGCGGCGGCTGACAAATTGGTTCCGATGGCAGCCGCCCGGACGCTGGTCAGTCGGCTCACAAAGGCCACGCTCAGCGTCGTCTCCGCCAAATCTGGAATGGACGTATGGCGCAATCGCGCTGCCGTTCGTGAGATCGTGCAATTTCTGAAAACGGGTCCTGGTCCGAAGCCCACGCCCGCTCGCTCGCGGCCGCGGTCAAACCGCGCCGCCCATCCCGCCGGTCTCTCCGACAGAGAGGTCGAAGTGATCCGTCTGCTTGCAGCTGGCCGAACGAATCAACAGATTGCCGACGACCTATTCATCAGCTTGAACACCGTCTCGTATCACCTGCGGAACATCTTCACGAAAACGAGTGCGTCGAATCGAACGGAAGCG
>JALZOC010000121.1 GCA_030857365.1 Acidobacteriota bacterium | reverse complement strand
ACCACCACGTGGCTGCAGAGCGCGGAGCTGCCCGCTTGACTTTCAAGACAGTTGCTATCGTCTTGCAAACCACCCCGATGCAAACCGATCCGAAGTCTTCGTCCTCTGTCCGTCTAACGGATTGGCGATGAGCCGCGCCGCGCGAAGTGCGGGAACGTGGGGTACGCGTAAGAGGGCCCCACGCGTCGGCTCCATCGCCTGTTAGGCGTCGATGCTGACTACCTGACTCGTGGAACTGGGTTCCGGCAAAGGCTGCCCGTCTTCACGCAGGCCTTCGATGTGAAACGCAATGGCCTCTCGAATCAGGATCTCGACTTCCTGTCGGGTCTCGCCAACGGCGACGCAACCGGGAAGGTCCGGTACATACGCTCCGAAACTCGACGGCCCGTGCTCGATCACGACCAGGTAATCCATACTTCGCCTCACTGCTTCAGGCCCGCCTGCTTCAGCACGCTGTTCAGCGTGCCTCGCGGCACATCAACGCTCGCCTTGCCGGCCACGGTGACTGTGCCGGGCTTCGTCGCGTGATGGAACTGACGGTGGCTCCCCTTCTGCCGAACCTGATGCCAGCCGTCAGTCTCCAGCCGAGCGACAAGTTCGTGCACCTTGACCGGCATGCTTACCCGAATGGTACTCCGGGACGCGACCCCGCTCAGTTCAGCGTACGGTGTCGCTCTTGACGCTCTGGCGATTCTGCGAACCAGCTGCCGCCCCGCGAAGCCAACCGCTCTCACACGCTCGGTCCAGTCTGGGTTGGATCCCGGGATTCGACAGCCATATCAACGATCGGCGCTCACCCGCGAGCCGCGCAGCCCGCCGGCCGCACTCAACAACACACTCCACGCGCGCTCGTCGGGTGCAGCGCCCTGTTGGGCGGCCATTTTGCCATCATGTACATCATGATGTACACTTACATCGTGGCCCAGAAGTACTCGATGGCCGAAGCCCGATCCTGCCTTCCTGCCATCCTGGACCAGGCCGAGGCTGGACTGGAAGTGGAGCTGACGCGTAGAGGCCAGTCTGTGGCGGTCGTGGTCTCTTGCCGCGAGTTCGATCGGCTGCGAGGAAAGCGCCGGCATTTCGGTGACGCCTACCGGAGCTTCCTCGAGAAATATTCCTTGGACGACATCGGCCTTGAGAACGACTTCACCTCCACTCGGGACAAAACCGCCGGGCGTAAGGTCTCGCTGTGACACTCCACTATCTCCTGGATACGAGCATCGTGTCCGCTCCGGTCTCCAGGACGCCGGATCCCGGAATTCTCAAGCGACTCGAGGAGCACGGGCCTGAATGCGCGATTGCAGCCCCTGTGTGGCACGAACTCACGTACGGCTGTCGTCGCCTGCCCAAGGGCAAGCGCCGTGTCGCACTCGAAACCTATCTCCAGGACGTCGTGCGTGAATCCTTTCCTATCCTGCCATACGACGAAGTTGCCGCAACCTGGCACGGCCAGGAGCGAGCGCGGCTTGAGGCGCTCGGCCGACCCGCGCCATACGTGGATGGCCAGATTGCAGCGGTCGCTCAGGTGAACGGGCTCGTGCTCGTCACCGCCAATGCCAAAGACTTTGCCCGCTTCATAGAACTCAGGGTCGAGACCTGGATGCGGAAGACGCGTCGCCAATAGGGCCTGGCGAATCGTCGCGAGCTCGGTCCGCCCAACGACTCTTGGAGTAGACCGCTGGCCCGCACGGCAGCCAACGCAGGGGTCACGGCTCTGGAGTGCAGCAGGTACCCCTGAAAGACCAGAATTTTAGCACGGTCAGGCACTCGCAGACGGCCGACGATTAGCGGCGGATTCCGCGAATATCTGCGGAGCCGTTGCAGCCAACCGTGGTCGTCCACTCGGCTGACGGTCGCGCAACGTGTTGATCCAGTACCATATCGTGGCCACAAGTGGGCCCTGCGGCTCGCCGCGAGGGCCTTCTCTTTGACCCGCTGCGGCAAGCCGACGATCACGGGCAGCTGCCGGAGGACTCCGCCTCCAATTCACACCGACAAGCGAGCCGCTCTCGGCTGTTGCGCACGCGGTAGACGCGGAGCGTCACTGCGGCGCCATGTCGTGCTGATTGACGACGCGCGGGAGTTTTCGGGAACCGGCGGCTATCCGACTATCGAGCAGCTGCGCGTTCTGATTCTCGCGCGGCAGCCCCTGTCGCAGTTCGTCGTCGCCGACGACATCATCAGATAGACGACGCACCCGACTCGGTAGGAGGCTGCGGCTACAAAAGAAGTCACGTCGCGCTCGATCGGAGACGTTGAGAGCACGAACCAGTAGCCGTCGCCGTCACCGTCACGTCCGAGCGTCAGCTGCCATGCCGGCATCAGCTCACGGCCTCACCTCGATCCTGCGGCGAAGATGGCGAGGATCATCAGAGCGTGAGCAACGCCACACTCACCCGAGGTGACTACAATGGGTTTTGTCGGAGGGTTCATTCGGAGACAGAATGGAGGCCAAGGGGACGAACCAGCAAGTGGCCTCGCACCACGTCGCGCTCACGGGCGAGCGGCTCCCACCGATTCGGTCAGCGCCGCCTACGGTTGGAGTGCAGTGTGACCGGTACCCTGGCGATCGCGCTTTCGTCCAGGGTGTTTCGGTGGGCGTAGCGCGCGTCCACCAGGAAAGGTATTCGACGCGCCGACCTTCTTCGGGAGGCTCAGTCGGACGACTTCTTGTCCATGAGCAACGGTCGGCGCTCCCGGACCAGCCACACCTCGCCGCAGTTGCTGCAGTGCAGCGAGACGAAATGCAAGCTGAGGGCGGCCACGGTCGGGGACGCGGCGCCGCATTCCGGACAGTGCACACCGGCAGGCCCCGGGGCGGAGTGTTCGACCCCGCGTCGAGGCAACGCGCCGGAGGGAGAAGGGTCCATGGTGAACGGAGAGTGACACAAGCTCGGCCGTTTGGCAAATGCCCTGGATGACAAGGAGCCTTCCATGACGAGAACCACCGTGCTTGCCGCAGCCCTGCTCGCCGGCGCGGCCGCGGGATCTCTGCCGCGTGTCGACCCTGAATTCAGCGCAGACCGGATCAAGGCCCACGTGACGTTCCTGGCCGACGACCTCCTCGAGGGACGAGAAGCCGGCACGCGGGGCCACGACATCGCCGCCCGGTACATCGCCAACCAGTTCGCCCAGCTCAACGTGAAACCTGCCGCGCCCGACGGGACCTACTTCCAGTTCGTGGATCTCCTCGAGGCGGCCCAGACCGGTCCGAAGCCGACGTTCACCGTAAAGATGCCAGGCGGTACGCAGGTAATGGATCAGGGCGGCGCGGTCGTGATCCGCGGGCCGCTCGACGGCGGCCCCGCGGCAGTGACGGCGCCCCTGGTGTTTGCCGGCTACGGCATGAAGGACGCCGCTGTCGGATACGACGACTACGCGGGCCTGGACGTTCGCGGCAAGATCGTCGTGGTGCTGCGAGGCTCCCCCACCGGCATGGACAGCGAAGTCGGGGCGCATCTGCAGAGCGAGCAGGCCCGGGTGGCGGGCGAGCATGGCGCGGCAGCAATTGTCTTCGTCCCGACCCGTCTCAGCACCCGCGCAATCCCCTGGGAGAGGCGCGTTGAACTCAGTGCCGAGCCGCTCGCCACCTGGGTGCGCAAGGACGGCACCCCCTTCGATCCTGGCTACGGCCTCAGAATTTCGGCGACGATCGATCCCCGAGCCGCCGGCGCGCTCTTCGATGGCGCGGCTCACACGCTCGAAGCGCTCCTGGACGAAGCGGACAGGATGGGCGCCAGGCCACGGGGGTTCGCGCTGAAGTCGACGGCCGAAATACGCGCGACGACGACCGTGCGCCGCTTTTCAAGCCCGGAGGTGGTGGGACTGATCGAAGGCTCCGATCCTGCACTCAAGGAGGAGTACGTCCTCCTGATGGGCCACGCCGACCACATCGGGATCAAGGCCGAAGCGGCTGGCGATCGCATCAACAACGGCGCGCTGGACAATGGCGCCGGCATCGCCGCGCTGATCGAGGTGGCGCGCGCGTTCTCGAACGCGTCCGAGCGGCCGCGGCGCTCCATCCTGATCGTCGCGCACACCGCGGAGGAGAAGGGGCTGCTCGGCGCCGAATATTTCGCCAACTATCCGCCGGTCCCGGTCGAGCGCATGGCGGCCGCCGTCAACCTCGACATGCCGATCCTGCTGTACTCCTTCACCGACGTCGTGGCGTTCGGCGGGCCGCACACGACGCTCGAGGCCGCAATTCGCAAGGCAGCGGGCGCGATGGACGTGAGCGTCTCGCCCGACCCGATGCCGGGGCAGGCGATCTTCGTTCGCTCGGATCATTATCCGCTCGTGAAAAAGGGCGTGCCCGCCGTGATGCTGGCGACCGGCATGGCGAACGGGGGGGAGGCGGCCTGGGCCCGGTACTTCGCGAGCAGCTACCATCACCCGTCCGACGACCTGGCGCAGCCGATCGTCTGGAGTGCTGCCGCGAAGTTTGCGGAGCTCAACTTCCGGGTGATACGCGAACTGGCGGACGCCGATACGCGCGCGCAGTGGTTCGCCGGGGACTACTTCGGCGACCGGTTTGCCCCCGGGGCCCCCAAGGTGGCCAGGCCCGCGACGCGGTGACCTATTCGGGAGTCATGAGCGGAAAGCGAGGCGTGCGGGTGTTCTCGCGGGAGGTCTTCCGGCGTTCGGCGATCGTCCAGGTCTCGCCGCACCCCCTGCATCGCATGTAGACAATCGTGCGGCCGAGCGACTCGGCTTGTGCGGCGACGGCGTTGCACTTCGGGCAGGAGAGATACCGTTGCGGCTCGGTTGAAGGACGGCTTCCCATGGCGCAACGATGCCATAAGCTCGACCGTTACGCAATCTGCCCGCGACCCGCGTCACATCGGAGGTCATATGACGGCACTCCTGCTTTTTCTGTTCGCGGCGTTCCTCCAGGCGCCGTCCGACCCGGCGGCTCCCCGCCGGGTGACGCCGGGCCCGGCCGCCGCCGCCCAGCCGACCTACCGAGAGGTGAAGCCTGGAGAGCAGCGCGTGGAAGGCTCGCTTCTGCGTGTCGAGTGCCCGCCACGGCGGCCAGTCACGTTCGTGCTGAAGGTGAAGGACCGCGTCGCAAAATATCAGGCGCCGCGCCTCGACGACGTCGAATACATCGCGCACACACCCGACTTCAAGGGTCCGATGACCTGCGGCGGCCGGATGCCCGGGGATCCGGTATTCCTCACCTGGAAGACGGTCGGGAGGGTTCAACAGGCGGTGGCGGTGGAGTTCCTTCCACGAGAATAGAGGGTCCCGGTCCAGCGCGGCGGCCCCTCAGGATTGCGGGTCAACCAGTCCCCCTACGCTGGCAACGGTCGCGACGAGCTCCGCCGGATCCACGGGCTTCGACACATGAACCACGAAGCCGGCGCGCAGCGCCCGCGTTCGATCCTCCGAGCGCGCAAACGCCGTGAGGGCGATGGAAGGAACCCTGCCACCCCGGTCGACCCCGAGCGCCCTGACACGACGAAGGAGCTCGAATCCGTCAGCTTCGGGCATGCCCACATCGGTGATCATGACGTGCGGCCTCCGTGCCTCGACGAGCGACAGCGCTTCCGCGGCGGTGCCGGCGGCGATCACTTCCGCGCCGCAGTCCTCGAGCACTCGCCGCACCAGGTCCCGCGCGTCGGCCTGATCGTCGACGACGAGCACGGTGAGGCCGGTGAGCTCCGCGACCACGCCTGCAGCAGCAATGTTCTTTCGCGCCGGTGGAGGCATCCCGTCAGCCGCTTCGGCGCCGGGGTACGCAGCGGCGACGGGAAGGCTCACGGTAACAGTCGTCCCCCGGCCCTCTCCCGGACTCGTGACCTCCACGGTCCCGCCGTGCAGTTCGACGAGGCTCTTGACGATCGAGAGTCCCAGTCCGAGCCCCCCGTACGCCCTGGTCGTTGACGCATCCCCCTGCCGGAACCGTTCGAACAGGTGCGGGAGGAATTCCGGACGGATCCCCACTCCCGTGTCGGCGACGATCACTTCGATGTGCGAATTCACGCGCTCGAGCACGACCTGCACCCGGCCGTCGCGAGGGGTGAACTTGATCGCGTTCGCAAGGAGGTTCCAGACGACCTGCTGGAGCCGGCTCGGGTCCCCCTGAATCAGGCCGGCGGCAGGGTCGAGAATCGCCTCGAGCGCAATTCCCTTGGCTGACGCGGCGGGGTGTACGGTTTCGACGGCCGCCTCGATGAACGTCGCAGGCTGAATGGATTGGATCTCGAGCCGCAGCTTCCCGGAGGTGATGCGGCTCATATCCAGCAGGTCCTCGATGAGCTGCGTCTGGACGCGCGCGTTTCGCTCGATCGTTTCCAGGCCCTTCAGCAGATCGTCCTTGTCCTTCGGGCTGCTTCTGAGGACCTGCGCCCATCCGAGGATGGCGTTCAGCGGCGTTCGCAGCTCGTGGGACAGCGTCGCCAGAAACTGGTCCTTCACCTCGCTCAGCCGCTCCGCGGCGGTGCGCGCGGCGCGTTCGCTCTCGAGGAGCACCATCCGCTCATCCGCCGCCTTCTGCGCGGCTTCGTACAGCTGAGCGTTGTCGATCGCGATTCCCGCCTGCGCCGCCACCCCGACGATCACGCGCTCCGTGCGATCGCGGAACATTCCGGGTTCCGGGTGGCCGAAAAAGAGCCCGCCGATCACCGCTCCGGACCGCGATCGGACCGGGACGGCCAGGTAGCTGCGTACGGGCAGGTGCCCCTTCGGCATCCCGAAATGGGGCGCCATGGTCCCGTATCGCGGATCCTCCAGCACGTCGTCGATGCGAGTGGGCGCGGCGCCGTGGAACGTCGGACCGAACAGCGCCGTGGCGCGCGGATGCCCGAACTTCTCGAATGCCTCGCGCGGAGCCCCGGACAACGTGTACAGCGTGAACGCCTCGCCCCCCTCGCCCATCGTGGTGTAGAAGAACGCGCCGAACCGGGCACCGCTCAGCTCCGTGGCTGCGTCCGTGATGGCCTGCACGAGCGTCTGCAGATCGAGCGTGGAGGCCATCACCTTGCCTGTTTCGTTGAGCAGCTCGAGCACGCGGGTCTCTTCCTGCAGCGCGGCTGCCAGCCGCCGATGGCGCGCTTCACTGTCCCGGAGGGCGTCCTCGGCCCGCTTCCGCGCCGTGATGTCAGCGCATGCCCCTGT
>JALZOC010000775.1 GCA_030857365.1 Acidobacteriota bacterium | reverse complement strand
GGTCCGGGCCTGCCCCGAGTGCGCGGGGCGCGGCACGATCTCGTTCGGCCAGGGTGGCTTCGCGGTGAACCGGCCCTGCCCGATGTGTCTCGGTCGCGGCCAGCTACCGAGCGAGCGGTGCCCCACCTGCGCGGGGAGCGGCGAGGTGCGCAGCCGCAAGCGCGTGCTCATCACCGTGCCGGCGGGCGTCGACACCGGGTCGAAGATCCGGCTCAAGGGGCAGGGCGGGAAGGGAATCAACGGCGGACCGGCCGGCGACCTGCTCATCACCTTCGAGGTGGAGCGCGACGAGGACTGGGCCCGCGACGGGATCGACGTGATCCGCACCGTGCCACTGAACGTCGCGCAGGCCACGCTCGGCTCGCGGATCACCGTGCGCACGCTCGAGGACCGGCAGGTCGCGCTGCGCGTCCCGCCTGGTACGGACTCGGGGAAGCGGTTCCGCATCCGGAACCAGGGCATCCAGAAAGCCGGCCAGCGCGGCGACATGATCGTGGAGATCGCGATCCAGGTGCCCGATCAACTCAACGAGAAGCAGCAGCAGGCGATGAAGGACTTCGCCGCCGCGGGGGGCCTGGAGTACTAGGGCCTCGCCTGGCGACCGCGGCCGCGGTCCGCTTCGTGCCAATTCGTGATCCCACGCCGGCCGTGCGGCCTCAGGGGTCACCCACGGCTCACGCCTCGTAGCGCGCGGCAGCGGGGCATCACGCCGGAGGAAACGCATGCGGTGGGTTCCCGGACAGCGAAGCAAGAACATCGAAGACCGCCGCGGCGCGGGTGGTGGCGGCGTCGGGCGTGCCGGGATGGGGCTCGGCGGCGGCGCGATTCTGCTGGTGCTCAGCCTTCTGTTTGGCCGTAACCTCTTCGACGAGGTGGGTCCGCCGCCTGGTCCTGGCGGCACCGTTAGCGCCACAGCCGGCGGGGACGTGCAGCCGGTCTCCGAGACGCCCGAGGAGCGGGAGCGCGTGGAGTTCGTCTCCTTCGTGCTCGACGACGCGCAGGCCGTCTGGGCGCGTCTTCTCCCCTCGTACCAGGATGCGCGCCTGGTGCTGTTCAGGGACGCGGTTCGCTCCGGCTGCGGCGTGGCCGAATCGGCGGTGGGTCCGTTCTACTGCCCGGCCGACCAGAAGGTCTACATCGACCTTGGCTTCTACGACGAGCTACGCACCCGCTTCGGCGCGCCGGGCGACTTCGCGCAGGCCTACGTGCTCACGCACGAGATCGGGCACCACGTGCAGCACCTGATGGGCACCGACGCGCGCGTGCGACAGCTGCAGGAGTCCCGGCCCCGCCAGGCAAATGATCTGTCGGTGCGCGTCGAGTTGCAGGCCGATTGCTACGCCGGCGTGTGGGCGAACAGCACGCAACAACGCCGCCTGCTGCAGGAGGGTGACGTCGAGGAGGCGTTGGGCGCCGCGTCGGCAGTTGGCGACGATCGCATTCAGTCCGCGGCGACGGGCTCGATCCGGCCAGAGTCGTTCACGCACGGCTCGGCGCAGCAGCGCGCGTCATGGTTCCGACGCGGCTTCACGTCGGGACGGCCGGACGCGTGCGACACGTTCGCGGGGAGCATCTGACAGCGGTTCGGGAGGTTGTGATCCTGAGGCGAAGCCGAAGGATCTCTCGTCGAGTCGGCGGACGAGATCCTTCGCTGGCGCTCAGGAAGACAACGTTCCGTCATCCGCGCTGATCGCCGTACCTATCCGCCCGACCATCCTTCTCGTAGAGCGGAAGGCAATCGCCGCTTACGGTGTCGCCGGGAGCGGGAAGATGTCCACGCGGTCGAGCGCGATGTAGGGCACGGCCACGCGGTTGCGGCGGGTGTCGACGCCGATATCGGCGGGCTTTCCCGCGGTGCGGACGATCGCGATGTCGCGCCCCGCGGCGACGAGGCGCAGCGTCGAGTCGGACTGGGCCGCGACGAGCGTGCGGTCGCCGCCGAGCAGCTCGATGCCGTCCATCTGCGCGCCGTCGAGCGTCGCAACGGGCGTGAGCACGCGGCTGCCGGGCGAGAAGGCGCGGATCTCATGGCCCCCACCGTACGGTACGACGAGGAGCCGTGCGTTCGCCGCGTCCCAGGTGATGCCGTTCGGCCCGCCTAACGACGCGTCGTCGATCGCCACCGAGACGGTGCGTCCGGCGATGCGGTACACCCGGTTGGTGCCGGTATCCGTGACGTACAGGGTGCCATCGGGACCCGCCGCGACGTCGTTGAGGAAGCCCAGCTCCTCGCCGGGGAAGGCGATCGTCGCCACCACGGCGCCCGTGCGCCGGTTGAAGCCATGCACGCCGTCGGCATCGGCCACCCAGAGCGTGTCGCCGGTGATCGCCATCCCCCGCGGCGCGTGGAGCGTCGCGCC
>JALZOC010000774.1 GCA_030857365.1 Acidobacteriota bacterium | reverse complement strand
AGTAGGCACCATGGATAGCATGGCCTCTGTCCGTGAAGTACATCACCCAAGGGACGGATGGCACGTTGTACGACTCGCCTCCGATCACACCCTCCATGTCCTGCTCGTCGACCTTGGTATTGATTCGGTACGAGCCTGGCGGTGTCGCGAACTCGGGGCGACCCGTGCTCACATACGTCTCCTTGATCGGCGTCTCACCCTGGTAGACGATCATGTACTGCGTGCTGAGATTGACATCGATCCAGACTTCGCCACCGCCGGGCTGATACCCCGCGAGATCCTGCTCCGGTTCCGCTGTCGGTTCCGGCGGGGGAACGAACAGCTCTTCGCTGTACGTCGGGATGTCGCCCTGCGCGGCCGGCTCCAGGCTGAGGCCGTATTTCTCCGCCAGCATTCGGCCGACCGGTTTCATGAACGGGTCGCCGTTTGGCTCCAGGGCGAGCTGACCGCGCTCGAAGACCTGGTATGTGACGTCGTTGAGGACATATTCCTCGGTCAGCGGGTTGCCGAGATACGCGTCCCCGCCCGACCGCTCCCAGAAGTCGAGGAAGCTTGACCGGATCGAGTGCTTCGTCGCGTCGATGTAGCGAACGGTTTCGGTGTCGGATGCAACGGCCCGTTCGGTGACCGGAAGCCATGCTTGCGCCAAGCGAGCGGATTCCACCGCCGATCCGGTTTCCCGCTTGGCGCCTTTGGTGGTGAACGACGCGGTGGCTCGCGGGACGCTGACCGGCCGCAACTCTTCACCGAGCTTGCCGAGCAGCACGGTGTTACCATCGGCGTCACCTTCCGGCCAGTACTCGAACCGTGCGTATTGCAGGTATTGCACGATATGCCCGTTGTCCTGCTCGATCTCCGCCGTGATCGGATAGCCGAAGGCGCTCGCGCCGCCGGCGTTCCGCCACAGGTCGAGGAACAACTGGTCGAGGGAGTGCCCGGTTTCCTCAAGGTAGACCGTTCGTGGTGGCGACCAGGAGCTCTCTGACTGCTTTTGCTCTACCTCCTGCGCGGCAGACAGCATCGACAGCGGCGCGAATAGCGTCGCCACGAGCGTCAGCACCGCCAGCAGGAGTGACAGCGAGGCACGCCCCCCCAATCTGCTGGCATTCGAGTGCGCGCGCTCGGTCAGTGACAACACGTTGTCAACGGACATCCTCACCGGTCTCCCTCTCCCTTGATCCCCAGATCCTGGTGCTTCCCGTTCGCGTGTGTGGTGATGGTGATCGGTCCTCACTGGCAACGGTGTGTCACGGGCCTCACGATCCGGATACGCCATATGGAACCGTCCTCTTCGGACTTCTGTCTCTGTAAACGTCTGTCGTGGTCTGCTGGTTTCACTTCGGACAGGTTTCGCGACCCATTGTGCGGCGATCCGCGACGACTCTTGTCATCGGTAGCTCGGCAGCTTCGATGCACGGGTGTACGTACACTATAGTATGCTCGTGTTATTCCGAACAGTGGCCATCCGCATACGTCAATGGGATACGGAAAGAACCCGCAGCAACCTATGATAGCCGCCTTGAAGGCCGCTGTCCCGGAACCGAGGCGCGATTCCTCTCCAGGTCAGAGCGGTTGCAAGAAGGTGTACCCACCGGATGTCATCCCGAGGGACGGTCCATTCGCTTCGCTCAGGATAAACTCCGCGACGAGGGATCCCAGCAGCTGCATCGCCGGCGCCACAGCGCCGGTCTCTCCTGCCTCGGCCACCAGTCGCCTTCCGTCCGCAGCAGGCACGTATATCGGTAACCGCTCTTGCGTCGGCGATTCCCGGTACCCGACCCCCTAATCCAGATCGAGATCGAGGCTGATGTCGAGCGCTGGCGCCGAATGGGTCAGTGCCCCGACCGAGATCAGATCGACACCCGTCGCCGCGATCTCCGCGATCCGTGGCAGCGTGATCCCGCCGGATGCCTCGAGCAGGGCGCGGCTCCCGGCGGCGTCTCGTCGTCGCACAGCGTCCCGCATCGTGCCGGTGTCCATGTTGTCGAGCAGCACGATATCGGCGCCGGCCGCCAGGGCCTCGTCCAGCTCGGCGAGCGTCGTCACCTCGATCTCGATCCGCAGCGTATGCGGTGCATGCGCCCGCGCCGAGGCGATCGCCTTCGTGACGCGATCCGGACCGCCGACCGCGGCGAGGTGATTGTCCTTGATCAGCACTCCGTCCGCTAGACCGAACCGGTGATTCGACCCTCCACCGTGCACGACGGCCTGCTTCTCCAGGAGCCGGAGTCCGGGGGTCGTCTTGCGCGTATCGACGATTCGCGCACCGGCCGAACCGGCCGCCGACACGTATCGGGCCGTCATGGTCGCAACCCCGGAAAGCCGCTGCAGCAGATTGAGCGCCGTGCGCTCCGCTGTCAGC
>JALZOC010000773.1 GCA_030857365.1 Acidobacteriota bacterium | reverse complement strand
ACGAATGCCGCCGGGCGCGCGCGGGACGGGGCCACCAGGCAGCTCGGAGAAGACTACCTCGCGCTGCTCGACGCCTACGCGAGCGAAGCCGCCACCGCCGGCCGGGCCTTCGTCGAGATCCAGAACACGATGCTGTTCGCCACTGTAGGGCAGAGGGTCGAATGAGCCGCCCGGAATGCCCGTGAGCCGTTCGTCCGGTGCGGGCAAAACCCGCACGCCCGCTCCCGCACGCGGAGCTCGCGCGGCGAAAGAGGCGCAGGGATGGGAAGGCTGGGACAAGTACGCTCCCTTTTACGACTGGGAGAACGCTCAGACCGTCGCTCGCCGCGACGTCGCGTTCTGGCAGCGCCTGGCGGCCGCCCAGGAAGACGGCGGGCAGGTCCTCGAACTGGGCTGTGGAACCGGCCGCATCACCATCCCGGTCGCGCGTGCCGGCGCGCACGTCGTCGGGATCGACCGCTCCGCGGAAATGCTGGAACGCGGGCGCCAGCGGCTGCGTCGGGCCAGGCTGCGGACGCCGCCTGTGCTGGTGCGCGGTGACATCCGATCGCTGCCGTTCCGCTCGCGGCCGGGATTCACTCTCGTCATGGCGCCGTACGGAATTCTTCAGTCACTCACGCGGGAGCGGGATCTCACCGAGACGCTCGCCTCCGTCGCCAGGGTCCTTCGGCGAGGCGGACTGTTCGGGATCGACCTCGTGCCGGACCTGCCGCGCTGGGCCGAATACGAAGGGCGGAAGAGCTTCGCCGGCACCCAGGGCCGGCAGACACACCTGACCCTCGTCGAGTCCGTGCGACAGGACCGCCGCCGACGCCTGACCATCTTCGATCATGAATACATCGAGCGCCGGGGGCGCGAGCGCCGGGTCCACCGGTTCTCGCTCACGTTCCGGACGCTGTCGGTGCCGCAGATGGGCCGGCGGCTCGAGGCCGCCGGGTTCCGGATCGAGGCGGTCCTTGGCGACTATCGCGGGGGGCCCTGGGACACGCGGGCGGATGTCTGGATCATCCTGGCACGACGTCGGTGAGCCTCGCGCGGGACACCCGAACGCTTGCCCTTGCGGCAGGAACCTCTGCCTGCTTCCGGCAGGCTCGGGGCGTGTGATAACATCAGCCGATTTTTCCCGTCCAAATCTGGAGTTTTCACCATGTCCGGCCATTCCAAATGGCACACGATCAAGCATAAGAAGGGTGCCGCGGACGCGAAGCGCGGCAAGATCTTCACGCGCATCATCAAGGAACTGACGGTCGCCGCGCGCGGCGGCGGCGGCGATCCGGACATGAATCCGCGGCTCCGCACGATCGTGGCCGAAGCGAAATCCGTCAACATGCCTGCCGACAACATCAAGCGCGCGATCCAGCGGGGCACCGGGGAGCTCCCCGGCGTGTCGTACGACGAGATTACGTACGAAGGTTACGGGCCTGGCGGCGCGGCGGTCATCGTCGAAACGCTGACGGACAACAAGAACCGCACCGTCGGCGAAATCCGGCACACGCTCGCGAAGTTCGGCGGGAACCTCGCCGCGGAAAACAGCGTGGCCTGGATGTTCGACAAGAAGGGGTACATCGTCGTCGACAAGGCCAAGGCGAGCGAAGACACGCTGATGGCGGCGGCAATCGATGCAGGCGCGGACGACATGCGGGACGACGGAGAAGCGTGGGAAGTGGTATCGGCGCCGGAGGCGTTCCAGAAGGTGCTCGACGCCGTGAAGGCGCTCGGCGTGGAGCCGGATGCCGCCGAAATCGCGTTCCTGCCGCAGAATTACGTCAAGCTCGAGGGCAAGCCCGCCCAGCAGATGATCAGGCTGATGGAAGCCCTGGAAGAGAACGAGGACAGCAAGAAGGTGTGGTCGAACGCCGATATCGAGGAGAAGGAGATCGAGGCCTCGTTGGCGTGAAGATTTTCGGGATCGATCCCGGGTCCGATCGCACGGGATACGGCTGCATCGAGACCGCCGGCGGCCGTCATCATCTGGTCGTCTGCGGTTCGCTTTCCGCTCCCGCCCGTTCCACTTTTCCGGAGAAGCTCAAGCACGTGCACGCCGGGCTCGCGGCGCTGCTGGCGCGGTACCGGCCCGACTGTGTCGCGGTCGAGAGCATCTTCTACGCGCGCAACGTCCGCAGCGCGCTGAAGCTCGGGCACGCGCGCGGCGTCGCGCTGCTGGCGGCCGCGGAGGCGGGGCTGCCCGTGGCCGAATACGCGCCGGCCGAGATCAAGCTGGCGGTCGTCGGCTACGGCCGCGCGGAAAAGCACCAGGTGCAGCAGATGATGAAGCTGCTGCTCGGCCTCGATGCCGTGCCCTCGCCGCACGACGCCGCCGACGCGCTCGCTGTCGCCATCTGCCATCTGCACAGTGCAACCG
>JALZOC010000772.1 GCA_030857365.1 Acidobacteriota bacterium | reverse complement strand
GGAAAGCGGGCCGGCGCCGGCTGTTTCCCTGCCGGACAACTTCTTTCCGGGCGGAGCCCGCTCGGCCGATGCCATGCCGGCAACCCCGGAGGCCCGCCGGCGCGACTTTCCAGGCTGGATTCCGTGGGCCTTCGTCGGAACGGCAGCCGTGCTGATCTCGGCGGTCTTCATGATGCGCTCCGGACAAACGCCAGCCGCACCCGCTCCGGCTCCCGCTCCAGCGACGGTCGAAACCCCGGCCGCCACTCCGCCGGCCGTTCCCCTGGCGGCGCCGGTCACGTCTCCCCCCCCGCCGGCTGAGATCCGGACGCGGCGCAGCGTCTGGGTGCGGGTGACGGTGGACGGCCGGCGCGAGGTGGAGCGCGAGCTGGAGGCGGACGCCAGGATTGCTCTGCCGGCGGGCCGCAGCTTCGTCATCCGGGCCGGCGACGCGGGCGCCGTCAGATTCCTGCTCAACGGCGAGGATCAGGGACCGCTCGGACCGGACGCACAGGTCGTGACCCGCACGTTCACCGCGCCGGCGCCGTGATACCCGTCGATATTCAGACCTCGGGAACACGATCGGGCCATCATCTTCGTGCTGCTGAAGTCCTCCGCGATCGACGCCATCGTCGACTGGGTCACAAGTGGAGCGACGCCGAGCCGCCGGCCGCCAGGCCCGTCAACGCCCCGCGGGCCAGACGCACCGCGTAGTACCCGGCACACTCCCGTTCCGGGAACGAATGGAGATCGATCCGTGCCCCTGACTCCTGAGCAGCTCGATGTCCTTCGCCGGATCGACAGTCCGACGGTGTCGAATGCGATCGAGGCGTTCCGCATCCGGCCGCGGCTCGAAGGCTTCGCTGGATGGGACCTGCGGTGCACGTTCCCGGGGCTCGGCTCGACGGTCGGGTACGCCGTTACCTGCACGGCCGACAGCACGACAGAAGCCCGCGCCGACGAGCGTGGACTCCTGCGTCTGTGGGCTGCAATCGAAGCGGCGCCGAAGCCCGCCGTGCTCGTGATCAAGGACATCGGCCCGGAGCGGCACCGCTCGTGCCACATGGGAGAGGTGATGGCGACGACGGCCAAGGCCCTCGGCGCAATCGGCTGCATCTCGGACGGCGGGCTCAGGGACGTCGAGGAAGTGCGTGCGCTGGGCGGATTTCAGTACTTCTGCCCGGGGTTCGTCGTGTCGCACGGCAACCCGGTGATTTGCGACGTCGACGTGCCGGTTACGCTTGCAGGGCTTGCGGTGGAGCCGGGCGAACTGCTCCACGGCGACGTGAACGGTGTGCTGGTGATCCCGGCCGCCATCGCGGATCGCGTCGCCGCCGAGGCCGAGCGCGTGCGCCTCGCCGAGCGGGAGGCGCTCGATTTCGTCCGGGCGCCGGGTTTGACCGTGGAGAAGCTCCGGCAGTTTTAGCAGCGGTTCAAGCACTGACGCCCGCTGGCGCTGAGCTTCCGCTCCGCGATATCACTGGAAGGAGAACCGATGCGCCGCCTGGTGTTCATCTTCACGCTCCTGATCGCGATTACCGGCGCGCTGCCGCGCGGGCAGGAGCCACAAGACCCCGCCTTGCGGATCGAGCGTGTGCTCGGTCCCGAGGTGCCGACCGGCCGCTACAAGCATCCGGCGAGCATGACGGAGCTTCGCAATGGCGACCTGTACCTCGTTTATTACGGCGGCGACGGGGAGTATGCGCCAGACACCGCGGTATTCGGCACGCGCCTGGCGAAGGGCGCCACCGCCTGGCCGGCGCCGGCGCCCATTGCGCGCGACCCCTTCCGCTCCCTCGGCAACGCCGTGATCTGGCAGGCGCCCGACGATGTGGTGTGGTTGTTCTACGTGGTTCGCTTCGGCGACACGTGGTCCACATCGCGCATCCAGGCAAAGATTTCCCGCGACAACGCGGAAACGTGGTCCGACGCGTTCATCGTCAGTCTCGACGAAGGGATGATGGTGCGGAACCGTCCCATCGTGCTCTCGAGCGGCGACTACCTGCTGCCTGTCTACCAGGAGACCGGCCACGACACGGAGGCCGTCGGCCCCGACAGCACGTCACTGTTCCTGCGATACGACCGGAAAGGGAAGCACTGGACGCCGACGGGCCGCATACGTTCGCGAACGGGAAACATCCAGCCCGCGGTCGTCGAGCTCAGCCCAGGCCACCTGATCGCCTACTGCCGCCGGGGTGGCGGCTACGGGCCGACGACGGACGGTTTCATCGTGCGTTCGGAGTCGCGCGACCATGCTGCGACGTGGGAGGAAGGGCGCAACTCCACCTTCCCGAATCCGAACTCCGCAATTGAGTTCCTGAAGCTGAAGAGCGGCGCGCTGCTGCTCGTCTACAACGACAGCATGACCGCCCGCACGCCGCTCACG
>JALZOC010000771.1 GCA_030857365.1 Acidobacteriota bacterium | reverse complement strand
CGAACACTCGCGCTCGAAGAGATGGACCACGTTCCCGTGGTGATCGCCGAAGATCTGGATCTCCACGTGCCGCGGCTGCTCCACGAGCCGTTCGATATACAGGGTCCCATCGCCGAACGCGCCGGCCGCTTCGCGCCGGGCGGCCGCGATGAGGTCGCCGGCCGAGGCCGCGTCGCGGACGACCCGCATGCCCTTGCCGCCGCCGCCCGCCGACGCTTTCACGAGCACGGGATACCCGATCTGCTGAGCGGCGGCTGCCACGCCAGCATCTGACTGGTCGGCCGGCACGGCCCCGGGCACGACGGGAACGCCCGCGCCGACCATCAGCGCGCGTGCCGCGATCTTTGATCCCATCCGCTCCATCACATCGGCCGGGGGACCGATGAAGACACAACCGGCGGCCTCGCACGCCCGGGCAAATGCGGGGTTCTCGGACAGGAATCCGTAGCCCGGGTGTATGGCTTCGGCCCCCGTCGACGCAGCCGCTTCGACGAGCGCCTCGATCGAGAGATAGCTCTCCGAAGGCGCGGCCGGGCCGATCCGGACGCTGACATCCGCCTCGCCCACGTGCGGGGCATCGGCGTCGGCGTCGGAGAATACCGCGATGCTCTGGATCCCGGACTCGCGGCACGCGCGGATGACGCGGATCGCGATCTCCCCGCGATTGGCCACGAGGACCCGGCGGAAGGTCATGCCGACCAGCCAGGCTTTCGCTTCTGCAGGAACGCCCGCATCCCCTCCTGCCCCTCGGCGGACACACGCTGCGCCGCGATGGTGCCGGTCGTCACTCCAATCACGTCCTTCGGATGGGCTCCCGCGATTTCCCGGATGAGCGCCTTGGCCACGGCGATTGCGCCCGGCCCGGCGCTCCGGATCTCCGCGATCCGGCGGTCCACCGCCTCGTCGAGCTCGCGTTCGGGGACCACCTCGTGCACGAGTCCGATCTCGCGGGCTCGCTGCGCAGTGAACCGCGCGCCGGTCAGGAACAACTCCCGCGCGGCGGAGACGCCGATCTTGCGGACGACATACGGCGCGATGACGGCGGGAAGGATCCCGAGCTTCACTTCGGTCAGCGCAAACACCGCGTCGTCGGCAGCGACGACGATGTCGCAGATGGCGGCGAGTCCGACACCGCCGCCGAGCGCTGCCCCCTGGATGCGGCCGATGACGGGCACCCGGAGCGTGTCGAGCCGCTCGAGCAGCCGGGCGAGATCTTCGGCATCGTTGAGGTTTTCGCGCTGCGTGTAGGCGATCGCCTTGGACATCCAGGCCAGGTCCGCCCCGGCGCAGAAGACCGGCCCCGCTCCGGCGAGTACGATCGCACGCAGGTCCGCATCCTCGGCGGCCGCGGCCGCGGCGGCGGTGAGCCTCGCGATCGCGTCCTCGTCGAACGCGTTGCGCAGCGCCGGCCGGTTGAGCGTCAGGCGGAGAATGGCGTCGCGCTGTTCGGTCAGAATGGAAGGCATCGTCATGGCACGCCCCGCGGGCGTCTACATCCTCAGGATGCCGAACGTCGATTCCCCGACAGGCGCGTTGAACGCCGCGGCGAGGCCGAGCGCGAGAGCGCTGCGCGTGTCGGCCGGATCCAGGATCCCATCGTCCCACAACCGCGCGGTGGAGTAGTAGGGAGAGCCTTCGCGCTCGTACTTCTCGAGGATCGGAGCCCGGATGGCGTCCTCCTCCTCCGGGGTGAGGTTGCGTCCCTCGCGCGCCAGCTGATCGCGTTTTACCGTCGCCAGCACGCCGGCGGCCTGTTCCCCCCCCATGACGGAGATGCGCGCGTTGGGCCACATCCAGAGCATCCGGGGCTCGAACGCCCGGCCGCACATGCCGTAGTTGCCCGCGCCGAACGAGCCGCCGATGACCACGGTGAACTTCGGAACCGCCGAGTTCGCGACGGCGTGCACCATCTTGGCGCCGTCCTTCGCGATCCCGCCGCGTTCGTACTCGCGTCCGACCATGAAGCCGGTGATGTTCTGCAGGAACACCAGCGGAATCTTCCGCAGGCTGCACAGCTCGACGAAGTGCGTGGCCTTCAGGGCCGACTCGGAGAACAGGACGCCGTTGTTGGCGATGATCCCCACCAAAAACCCGTGCAGCCGCGCGAAGCCCGTCACGAGGGTGGCTCCGTAGCGTTCCTTGAACTCATCGAACCGCGACCCGTCCACGAGCCGCGCGATCACTTCGCGGACGTCGTACGGCTGGCGCGTGTCGGCGTTCACGATGCCGTAGATCTCGCGCGGGTCGTGCAGCGGGTCCTCCGCCGACGTGACATCCTGCGGCAGGCGCTTGACGGTATTGAGCGTGCTGACGATCGTCCGGGCAATGTCCAGCGCATGCGCGTCGTCTTCGGCCAGGTAATCGGC
>JALZOC010000770.1 GCA_030857365.1 Acidobacteriota bacterium | reverse complement strand
CATGGGAGGAGGAGGGCGGTACGCGCTGGATTGTGACGACTTCGGCCGGAAGCGGCAGCAGCGCCCCGGCGGGGCGGGCGGCGGGCGGGAGGGGCAGCGCCGCGGCCGGCAGCCAGCCCGGAGGGTACCTGATCGCATTCAAGCTCGTGGATCAGAACGGAAAACTCTCGCTCGAGCGCGGCTGGACGTCGCGCCCTCTCGTCGCCCCGCTGGCGCCGATCGTCGTCAACGGGATCGTCTTTGCGGCGTCGAGCGGTGAGCACAAGGGGGCGCCGGGCGCGCAGCTCACCGCCCCGCAGCGGGCGCAGCGGTCGGTCCCCGCGGTGCTGTACGCGCTCGACCCGGCGAGTGGCAAGGAACTGTGGAGCAGCGGGAAGACCATCACGTCATTCGCACGCGCGGGACTGTCGGCAGGCGCCGGTCAGGTGTATCTGGTGACGTACGACAACACGCTGTACGCCTTCGGCATTCCGATGGAGCACTGAGAAACGGGGAGGGCGGCCGCGCCCCGGCTGCCCTCGCCAGGCCGTCCTCCCGCCTGCGTGGACAACATCACCCATTCGCTCGTCGGCGCCGCACTGGCGGAGCTCGCGCAGCCCGCGACGTTGACGCCGCGGCAGCGGCGCGTGTTCATCACCGCCGGCGTCGCGGCTGCGAATCTGCCGGATCTGGATCTCGTCTACACGTGGATCACACCGCCGCCGCTCGGCTATCTGCTGCACCACAGGGGGCATACGCACACGGTCGCCGGACTTGCGGCATTGGCGCTGGCGGTGGCGCTGGCGTTTCGGGCGTGGCCGGCAGGCCGGGAGAGCCTGCGGAACTGGCCAGGCAGGCTGTGGGGCGTGATCGCAATCAACCTCGCGGGTCATGTATCACTCGACGCGTTCAACAGCTACGGCGTGCATCCGTTCTACCCGTTCGACGCGCGCTGGTACTACGGGGACGCCGTCTTCATTTTCGAGCCGCTCATCTGGGTGCTCCTCGGGACGGCGGCAGCATGCAATGCGAGGGGGCGCGCCCCGCGCACGGCACTCGGCGTCGTGGTCACGACGCTGCTCGTGCTCGTGTCGGTGGCGGGAATCGTGCCGGTCCGGGCGATGGCGGCCGTTGCCGTGGCAGGCGGGCTGTTCTTTGCGGCTATGCGGAGTGCCCGCCCCCGCACGCGCAGTGTCGCCGCCCTCGCTCTCACGATGCTGTTCATGGCGGGCATGTCAGGGCTCTCGCGGCTGGCGAAGTCCGCAGCGCGGGCCTCCATGACCGGCGGGGCCGACATCGTCGACGTGATCATCGCGCCGGATCCCGGGATGCCGGTGTGCTGGTCGGTGATTGTCCTCGCTCGCGATCCGCGGATCGGGGAGCTTCGGACGTCCCGCGGCACGCTGTCGCTGGGCGCGTCCTGGTACCCGCCCGATCGATGCGCGTCCTATCGCCTGGCGGGCGTCGCCTCGCCGGGGACGCGGCCGGCGGAAAAAATCGCCTGGCGGGACGACTTTCGGCAGTCGCTCGCGGAGCTTCGCGATCTCAGCGACCGCGATTGCTGGGTCAGGGCGTGGCTTCAGTTCGGGCGCGCTCCAGTTATTCGCGGCGGCGCGATCGTGGATCTCCGTTTTGAAAGCGGTGTTCGCGGCAATTTCACCGCGATGCCGCTCGCTCGGGACCCTGGGGCTGGTTGTCCGGCGAACATCCCGGGATGGATGATGCCCCGCCGCGACCTGGTCAGCCCTGTGCAGTCACCAGACTAAAGGGGACACTCACCTTTAGCGTAAACCACTGACAGGTATAGGCCGGTGAGAATGGATCGAGGTTGCTCGATCCGGAGCAGACGGTCTGCGGGATCGGTGGGTGGCGATCCCGACCCGAAGGGGCCTATTGGAATCAACGACTTACCGTAAAGGTGAGTGTCCCCGTATCGCGAGCGGGGTTTTATGGCTGACAACAACGACCCTGTCGACCCCGTTCTGGAGGTCCTGACAGCGTACGAAGAGAAGCTGCGCATTCTGCATCAGAACGACGAGCTCAATTGCGAGGCGGCTCGGACGTTCGGCTCCCTCGTCACCGAGCTGGAACGGCGGACGGGCGGCGACCGTCGCGCGACACCTCGGGCCGGAAAGAACCGTCGGGGTGAGCCGCGCGAACACTTACTTCAGCAGTGAGCGTCGCGCGCTGACCCCCGCCCCTGTTTTTCCCTCTCGTGTTCGCCGTTTCCTCTCCCTTCCGCCAGCCACGGCCGAGTCCCTTCCTTCGGCCGACTCCCTTCGTTCGCTCCGCGACGCGGCGCGACTTATAATTGCGGATGTCGGGACGGACCGGATAAGGAGAGCATCGTGTTAATCAGCCGCGAACTGGCCACTGCGTTGAACGAACAGGTG
>JALZOC010000769.1 GCA_030857365.1 Acidobacteriota bacterium | reverse complement strand
CCTCGCTCAGAACCGGGCGCTGCTCTACGACAAGAGCGGCGAGGAACACTACAACCTCATCTCGGCGCTGCACAAGTCCATGCGCAACAGCGATCCGGACGCGACCGTCTACTGGCTCGCGCGCATGGTCGAATCGGGGGAGGACCCGATGTACATCGCCCGCCGCCTCGTGCGCTTTGCCTCGGAGGACATCGGCAACGCGGACCCGCGCGCCCTCTCGCTCGCGATCGCCGCGAAGGACGCCGTCCACTTCATGGGCATGCCGGAGGGCAACACCGCGCTGGCGCAGGCGGCCATCTACATGGCCGTGGCGGCGAAGAGCAATGCCACCTACCGGGCGTACCTGGACGCGGCGGAGGCGGCCTCGCGGGAGGTGGCCGAGCCGGTGCCGCTGCACCTGCGGAATGCCCCCACGAAGTTGATGAAGGAGCTCGATTACGGGAAGGGGTACCGCTACGCACACGACGAGGAGGACGGCGTGGCGGCCGGGATGGATTGCCTGCCCCCCGCGCACGCGGGGCGGCGATTCTACCAGCCGGTGGAACGCGGGCTCGAGATGGAAATCAAGCGCCGGCTCGAGACGCTGCGGAAGAAGCCGGAGGGGACCTGAGGGCCGGCCTCCGAGCCTATTTCACTTTGCGAAGCATCTCGGGACGAAGCGGCAGGATGAACGAGAAGCGATAGTCTCCCTGCATCCGGCCGATCGGGATCCCGACGAGATCGCCATCGCGGTTCAGGACGCCGCCTCCCGACACGCCGGGATGACCGTCGGTCAGACAGGTGACGAGATCGTTCGCCGTTCGCTGGCCCACATAGCCGGTCGAGACGATGATCCCCTTGGAGTAGTCGTTCCCGAGCCTGAAGATCGGATCCGCGAAGTCGAAGGCGTACGAGAAATTCACGTTGAGCGCGGGGAGATCGACAGATTCCTTGACCTTGAGGATCGCCCAGTCTCCAGGATCCACCTCGGCCCGCGCATCCCCGTAGTCGATGATGCGCGCCGTGAGCGCCTTGCCCTTGTACGTCAGCCTCACCGAATCGATCTGGCGCGCTTCGCGGGCACTGTCGGGGTTGAGCGCCATCACGGCGTGCTTCACGGTGATGAAGTACCCGTTGCCGAGGTACCCCGCGGTCCCGTAGCTGCTCGCGCCCTTCTCGTCGAAGGAATTCAGCTCGACGAAGCTGTTGCGCCGTTCGCGGAGCAGCGTGAGGGGCAGCAGCCCCATCTCCGCCGACAACTCGCGCTTGACGTCGGCGATGATTGAGGCGCGGCTCGCGTTGTCCATCATGGACACGGCGGAGAGGGGACCCGTTCCCGCGGTGCCGGCGGCCTGCTGCTGCAGCTCGCGGCGGCGCAGGAACTCGACCTCTGCCCGGAGAGCGGCCACATGCTCCTCGGCATCCGCGCCCTGGCGGGCCGCGAGATAGTTGCCAAGGCCGAAGAACATGATGGCGAAGACGACAGCCAGGAAAGCAGGTACGGCGCGGCGTGTAGACATAGTTACTCCAAGTTCGGCAGCTAAATCACTCCGCGCGCGGAGCTTACAGCTTTGCCGCCCCGTCCGGGGCTAGCCCTTTTCGCTTGGACTTCAGAAACGACGACGTTGCTGGGATGCCTAGACTGTAAACCGTCAGCAGGCCGACGTCAAGCGCAAATCTTACATGGTCAATGAGTTAACAGCTCATCCGTATGGCGTGGGCAGGGTCAGCGCTGCGCCACCCAGACGATCGCGGCTGCAAGCTGTCGCTGGAATCTCGAATCCCGCCACGATGCCTCGAAGTGGCCCAGCGCGTTGTAGTACACACGGCCGGACCCGTACGCCAGCGTCCAGGCCAGAGGATAGTCCCCCGATGCGTCGACCGACGCGGCGTCGAGGCGCAGCAGCACGTGCACGCGGGGCCGCGGATTTTCCGCGAAGGTGTAGAACTCCTCGGTGATCTCGAAGGCGTCTCCCAGCCCGGCAGTCGTCGGGTGTGCGCGATCCTCCACCGCAATCCGGCCGGGAGCCGTCCACGGATGTTGCTTGAAGGACGCGCCGAGCAGGCTGCGGTACTCCGGCCAGCCGTGCAGGGTATCGGCGGCGCTGTGTGCCCCGACGAATCCCCTGCCGCCCGCCACGAAAGCCAGGACGGCCGCCTTCTGCTCGGCTGTCAGCGCCAGTTCTCCACTCGTGAGCGCGAAGAACAGCACGTCGTAGGCGGCGAGTGTGCTCGCGTGGAGAACCGAGAGGTCCTCGGTCGCGGTTACGGTGAACCCGTTGGCGGGTCCGAGCGCCGCCATCACCTGGCGTGCCGCGGGGATCGACTCGTGACGGAACCCCGCAGTCGCCGTGAGCATCAGCACTCGAACCGGCGATGCGGCGGGTGGGGAC
>JALZOC010000768.1 GCA_030857365.1 Acidobacteriota bacterium | reverse complement strand
CGCGGGGATCGATCGCATCGCGGCCTGGTTCCTCGCTATTCTCGTGGCGTCGTTCATCCTCGAATACGCCCAGATGTGGACGCTGCAGATGACCGGGCAGCGGATCATGTTCGACCTGCGGATGCAGCTCTACCGGCACCTGCAGCGCATCGACCTGCAGTTCTACGATCGCAATCCTGTCGGGCGGCTGATGACGCGCGTCACGACCGACGTGGACGTGATCAACGACATGTTCACGTCGGGCGTCGTGTCGATCTTCGGGGATATCTTCACCCTGCTCGGGATCATGATCGTGCTGGTCTGGATGGACTGGCGGCTCGCGGTCGTGGCCTTTGCCGTGCTGCCCCTCATCTGGCTCGTGACGCAATGGTTCCGCCGGAATGTCCGCGAGTCGTACCGGACGGTCCGCACGTGGGTGGCGCGCATCAACGCGGTCCTCCAGGAACACATCACCGGCATGTCGACGGTGCAGCTGTTCCGCCGCGAGTCGCGCAGCTTCGACAAGTTCGAAGCCGTCAATCGCAGACATCGCGACGCCAACATCGATTCCATCTTCTTCTACGCCGTCTTCTACCCGGCGGTCGAAATCATCGGCGCGCTCGCCTCCGCGCTCATCATCTGGTTTGGCGGCCGCTGGACGCTGCAGGGCACACTCACACTCGGGTCTCTCGTGGCGTTCCTGCTGTACTCAGGCCGGTTTTTCCGGCCCATCAGCGACATGTCGGAAAAGTTCAACGTGCTGCAGGCGGCCATGGCCTCCTCCGAGCGCATCTTCAAGCTGCTCGACACGCCGGTGCACATCCAGACGCGGGCTGCGGGAGAGGGCGCCCCGGGGACGGCGGCCGGCCGCCCGGCGCCTGCGCAGACGACGCCCCCTGAGCCGGGAACAGGCGGGCACATCGTCTTCGATCACGTGTGGTTCGCGTACAACACGGCCCCTGGCGAGGAGTCTGACTACGTCCTGCGCGATGTGTCATTCGAGGTGCGGCCGGGCGAACGGGTCGGCGTCGTGGGCGCCACCGGCGCCGGCAAGTCGACCCTCATCAACCTGCTCCTGCGCTTCTACGATGTGTCGCGTGGACGGATCCTGGTCGACGGCGAGGACCTGCGGAGTCTCGATCTCGGCCGGCTCCGGGCGCTCTTCAGCCTGGTGCTGCAGGACGTGCACCTGTTCTCCGGCACGATCGGCGCGAACATCCGCCTCGGGCATGGCGGCATCACCGACGAGGAAGTGCGCGCGGCGGCGCGTGCGGTGCACGCCGATCGGTTCATCGACCGTCTGCCGCAGGGCTACGACAGTCCCGTGGCGGAGCGCGGCGCGACGCTCTCGGTCGGGCAGAAGCAGCTGCTGTCGTTCGCGAGGGCACTCGCGTTCAATCCGAGGATCCTGATCCTGGATGAGGCGACGTCGAGCGTCGACACCGAAACGGAAATGCTCATCCGCGACGCGCTCGCCGTCCTGATGGCGGGGCGCACCACGATCGCCATCGCCCACCGCCTCTCGACCATCCAGGACATGGACAAGATCCTCGTTCTGCACAAGGGACAGCTGCGGGAATCGGGCCGGCACCAGGACCTGCTGGCGCAGCGGGGTATCTACTACACGCTCTACCAGCTGCAGTATCGCGATCAGGAAGGGCGGATTGAGCCCGGAAGCGGAACGGAGATCGGCGAGCCCGTCAGGTCCGACTGAGGCGCCGTCGCGGCGTCAGTCGCCGCCGGCGTCCTTCATCACGACGGGGATCACGATCGGCGCCGCCTGCGCCGCTTCGCGCTTTCGGAACAGGCGCTCCACGACGTCCGGGCTGCTCGCGCGGGGGTTCCACCCGAGCCTCAGGACCCTGATGCCGGCGGGGCGCCGGCCCAGCTGCAGCGCTTCGTGGCAGCTCCACATGTAAATATCGATGTGGCGCCCCCGCACCGCGGGCCCCGTGTCCATGATGGTGTAGATGCCGTTGTACCTATCGTCCAGCCGATCCACCTGGATGACCGACCCTACGGGCAGCAGGTCTGGATCGGCCGCCGCGATGCCCGTCCGCACGTTCACCCCCGAGGCGGTCGTCGTCCCCTTGCAATACGCCGTGGCCGTGAAGCGGAGCCTGGCGCCAGGGGCGGGGGCCGCGGCTGCCTCGCGAAGCTCGGTCTGCCGCGCGGCATAGCGCGAGTCGAGAATCGTCACTTCGTACAGGAAGGCGAACGCGAGCGCGGTGGCTCCCGTCGCGACGATCTTCCGGCCGATGGAGCGTGACAGGAGCAGCATGGCTTGTGTCCGGCACCTCCACTATAGGGGGCGGCGTCCGCCGGGACAACGCCAAAAAGGGTATCTTTTTGAGACACGACAATCTGGTAAGTGGCTTACAAATCAGGCACTTGTGGCC
>JALZOC010000767.1 GCA_030857365.1 Acidobacteriota bacterium | reverse complement strand
ATACATGTGAGCAACCGATCTAGACGGCCCGGCCACAACGCCGGGCCGTCGGTGCCCCGGAACTGAGGATGAACGGATGACCCAACCGACACCTGGCATCGATCGCGAACACGGCCTCGGCCGCCTCGAGACGAGCATCGCCGGTCAATCCGATGCGATCTCTCAGGCGATCACCGCCAACTTCGACGGCATCCGTGACGCCGCCGTTCTGCTGGCTGGAGCCCGCCGCGTCCGCCTCTGCGGTGTCGGCCTCAGCGCCACGACCGCCCAAGTCGGCGAACAACTCCTCCGCACGATCGGCATCGACGCCCGTGCCGCCCACGCCTTCGACGTCGCCACCTACCCGACCAGCTTCGATCCCGGCGACCTGCTGCTCGTCTTCGCCCATCGCGGCACCAACGCCTACACCGCCCGCGTCCTCCAGCGCGCCATCCACGCTGGATTGAAAACCATCGTCATCGCCGACCAGCCCGACGGCATGCGTGGCGCCGAAGTCCGCATCGACACCACCCGTGGCCGCGAGGACGATGCCCCCGCCGCTCCGTTCACCGCCGCCCTCGCGATCCTGGCTGCCATCGCCGCCCGCTGCGAGCCGCAATCGCGCATTGCCACCGCAGTCGCCAGCCTCCCCGAACTGGCCCGCACGATGCTCGCAACCCGCGATATCGCCACCGAAGTCGCCAGCATCGCGATCGAACCTGCCCGCCGAACCCTCATCCTCGGTGCCGGTGGCAACGCCGGAGCAGCCCGCGTGGGAGCAATCTGGGTCAAGACCCTCGCCCACGTCGTCTGCGAAGGCATGCACCTCGAAGACGCCATCCACGGCGGGCTGCTGGCCCTGCGACCAGACGACCTCCTCATCCAACTCGCCCCCGCCGGAGCCGCTGACGACCGCCAGGCCGACCTCGTGGTCATCACCAACGCAATCGGCTTCCCACGCTGGAAGCTCGGCGGCAAGCCGGACGGCAGCCGCTGGCACACACCACTCCCCGAAACCGTCGAAGCCCTGACTCCGATCCTGACCGCCATCCCCCTCCAATGGCTCGCCCTCGAAGCCTCCCGCGCCGCCGGTATCGACCTCGACGACACCTCCCAAACCACCCTCTACGCCGACGCCTTCAGCGCCATCGGACTGTAGAGCGCCGGCCATGACTTTGTCCCGAGATACGTCCGAAACCGAATCCTCTCGGACAACACGGGCGGCGTTCAAGTCTGGCAGACATCCGTGCTGCCTGCGCCACGGTGTGAGGGCGTTCTTTTGAGCGTCCGGCGCACCGTCTCACACGAGACCGATGGCACGACTTCCAGTTCGACCAACCGGTCGGCCAGCAAGCGCATCGTCCAGCGGGCATGGCCATCCGCCGCGTTGGTGCAGGCGGTCGCGATCAACGCCGCATCGGCGACCGTGTCGAGCAGGCATTTGGCGCCGGAGCGGGGAGGGTTGACAATGGCCTGGGCAACGCCGTGCGTCGCGGCCCGCTCGCGCCAGTGCGGGCATGGACGCCGATCGTTTCGGCCATGGTCGCGTCGATCTGGCCACGGGCGACGCGCAGCAGCGCCTGGGCACGACGCACGTCACGGGCGTTGGCCGTTCCACGGCGCGCGTTATCTCGGTCAATTGCGCTCGTTCGGCATCCGTCAGGCTGAGGCGATTGACCCTGTACACGGGGCGCTCCTGTCGTCACCCAAGCAAAGGTTTCCGATCTCGTGACCCCAGGGCAAGATGACTGTGACTGAATCCTGAGCCGCAGCGAAGCACGACAGGAGAACAGGTATGTTCGCCGGATTGTGTCCCTCATCCGTTGTCTGCTGCGTCAATCCCAGCTTGCTGGCTGGCCCGTGTAGATCCGGTCTCGCGTGCGCTGTTCGACCTCGGCGGGATCGACCGCGACGCGGTTGACACCGGTTTCGACCGCCGCGCGGGCGACGGCAGCCGCGACCGCTGGCGGCACGCGCAGGTCGAGCGCTTCTGGAACGACGTAGTCAGCCGCCAGTTCGTCGTCGCCCACCAGGTTGGCGATCGCGTGGGCGGCTGCCACCTTCATCGCATCGTTGATGTCACGCGCCTTAGCATCCAACGCGCCACGGAAGATGCCGGGGAAGGCCAGCGAGTTGTTGACCTGATTTGGGAAGTCGGATCGCCCGGTCGCGACGACCAGCGCACCAGCCGCGTGAGCCGCCTCGGGCAGAATCTCAGGCGTCGGGTTCGCCAGCGCGAAGATGATCGGCTGCGTGTTCATGCGCCGGATATCGTCGCCGGTCAGCGCTCCGGGCGCTGAGAGGCCGATGAAGACATCCGCTCCCGCCACCGCGTCGCACAGTTCGCCACGGACGCCCTCGCGATTAGTGAGCCGTGCGATCTCCTCTTTGGAGCGGTTCATACC
>JALZOC010000120.1 GCA_030857365.1 Acidobacteriota bacterium | reverse complement strand
ACACCTGTCGCACGGCGGCCGGTGACGAGCACTCGCGAGACGCCCGCATCCGTCCGGATATCCGCTCCGGCTTCACGTGCCGCCTCGGCCATCGCCCGGATCAGCGCCCCCGGTCCTCCCTTCACCGTGATGCCGCTGCCGCCGGGCGCCGGGTCCACGGCACTGTTCAACAGGAGCAGCGCGCCGGTCCCGGCCGATCGCGGGCCCTGGCTGAGTCCGAAGATTCCCCGTGCCGCGAGGGCCGCCTGCAGCACGTCGGTCTCGAACCACTCCGCAACGAGGTCGGCTACCGGCATCGGCATCCACCGCAGCAACCGGTACCCGTCTGCCCGGTCCAGCCCACGGAGGCGCCGGCCGGCTTTCAGCAGCGTCCAGGCGTCGCGCGCGTGTTCGAGGTTCAGCGAAGGAGGCGTACTCTCGAGAAGCGGCGCCAGGCATGCGGCGATCCGGCTCAGGGTCGCGCAGAACTCAGGAAAGCGGTCTGCATCCCTGCTGGAAAAAGAGCGGATGGCCTCGGCGGTGCGAGCGACGTCGCGCGACAGCAGCAGCGCGCGCCCCTCGGGGGTGAACGCGGACAGATACGGGTCCGCGCCGAGAAACTCGACGCCGCGCCGCGCCAGCTGCATGTCTCGGACGATCGAAGGACGCAGCGGCCCAATGGCATGCGCCAGCGCGGGGCACAGGTATCCCTCCCCGAGCTCTCCGGTGATGGCACCCCCGCCAAGAGACGCGCGCCGCTCCAGCAGCACGGGCCGCAGCCCTGCTCGGGCGAGGTAGAACGCTGCCGCAAGGCCGTTGTGGCCGCCGCCGATGATGATGGGGGATCGCGACATCACCCTTTGCCGCTGATTCCCGAATCCCGCAGGATCCGCCTCGCCGCATTGCGTCCGGGCGCGCCCATGATGCCTCCGCCGGGATGCGTCGCGGCGCCACACATGTACAGGTTCTTGATTGGCGTGTTGTACTGCGCCCAGCCCGGTGCGGGCCGGAGGAACAGCAGCTGTTCGAGCGTCAGCTCTCCCTGGAAGATGTTGCCTTCCGTGAGGCCGAATGTCCGCTCGATGTCGAGTGGAGTCAGGACCTGCCGGTGAAGGATCAGGTCCTTGATGTTGGGCGCGTACTCGGCAATCGCGTCGACGACGGTGTCCCCGAAACGTTCGCGGCAGTCGTCCCAGCTGCCCTCCCTCAGATGGTACGGCGCGTACTGAACGAAACAGGACACCACGTGCTTGCCCGGCGGCGCGACGGATGGATCGGTCAGGCTGGGAATCACCATGTCGATGTACGGGCGGCGCGAGTACTGCCCGTACTTCGCCGCGTCGTAGGCGCGCTCCATGTACTCGACTCCGGGGGAGATCGAAATGGCACCGCGCAGGTGCGGTCCGCTCCCCGGTAATGCCCTGAAGTCCGGCAATCCGTCGAGAGCCAGGTTCACCTTGCCGGACGATCCCCGGTACTTGTACCGGCGCAGGTCGGCAATGAACTCGTCCGGCAGGTGCTCCTTCCCGACGAACTCCAGGAACGTCAGGCTGGGATCCACGCTCGAGGCGACGACGGTCCCGCTGACGGTGTCGCCGTTGGTCAGCACGACGCCCACCGCACGCCCGTGCTGGACGAGGATCCTGGACACGGCCGCTTCCGTGCGAATGTCGGCCCCCGCTTCCCTGGCGGCGGCGGCGATTGCGTTGGAGATGGCACCCGTCCCCCCGCGCGACAATCCCCACGATCGCAGGGCGCCGTCGATCTCCCCCATGTAGTGATGCAGCAGCACGTATGCGGTACCGGGCGACCGCACTCCGAGGAAGGTGCCGATGATTCCGGAGGCCGCCATCGTGGCCTTCAACACGTCGGTCTCGAACCACTGGTCGAGGAAGTCGACGGCGCTCATGGTCATGAGCCGCATCTGGTTGTACTTGTCGTCGTCGCTCAGCGCCTTGAACCGGCGACCGAGAAACAGCAGATCGGCCAGGCCCTGGCGCGTGAGCGCCAGCGGATCCGGAGGCGTCATTCCGAGCATCGGCTTCACGAACCGCCCCATGTCGACCATCGCCTTGCCGTACTCCTCGTACGCCTCGGCGTCCACCCTCGAGTGGCGGGCGATCTCGCGCCGTGTCTTCGCAGGGTCGTTGACGCGCCAGAGATAGTCGCCGTCGGGCATCGGCGAGAAGGTGCCGTCGAGAGGCAGGATTTCGAGGCCGTGGCGAGCGAGCCCGAGCTCCCGGATGATTTCCGGACGAAGGAGCGACACCACGTATGAGGCGACGGAATACGTGAAGCCCGGGTAGATCACCTCCGATACGGCGGCGCCGCCGAGTACGTGGCGCCGCTCGAGCACGACCACCTTCCGGCCGGCTCTGGCGAGATAGGCGGCGCTGACGAGCCCGTTGTGCCCGCCCCCAATCACGATCGCATCGTAGTTGGCCACGCATCTAGCTTATCGCTCCGGCGTTCCCCGCGGCCTCCTCGCCGATCTCCCGATCTTCTGTAGAATCGGCAGGACCGCCTGGGCAGCCCCCCCGGCAAACCTCGAGGAGGCTTCCATGCCAGTCGGGACCGCCGTGCACCAGCGTACATTCGCCCTCTGCGAGAGCCTGAACTATCGCGAGTGGGCGGGCTATTACGCGGTCAGTTCGTACGAGGGGCATCACGACCACGAGTACAACGCCATTCGGAACGCGTCGGCCCTGATCGATGTGTCGCCGCTGTTCAAGTACCTCGTGACCGGAAGGGACGCGGCACGCTTCGTGGACAGGCTCATCACCCGGGACGTTGCGAAGCTCGCGGTAGGGCAGGTGTTCTACACCCCGTGGTGCGATGAGCACGGCAAGGTGATTGACGACGGGACTGTCTCGCGGTTGTCGGAGGGGGCGTTTCGCTGGACGGCCGCGGAGCCGAACCTGCGGTGGTTCCGGCAGAATGCAGCCGGCCTCGAGGTCTCGATCGAGGACATTTCAGAGATCACGGCGGCGCTCGCCCTTCAGGGTCCGACGTCCGCGTCGCTGCTCCGCGAAGTCGCGGAAGCCGACATCGACGCGCTCAAGTACTTTCGTGTGACATCGGGACGCATCGCGGGAGTGCCAGTCGATATCTCCCGCACCGGGTACACCGGCGACCTTGGCTACGAAATCTGGATTCCGGCCGAGCAGGCGCTCCGCGTCTGGGACGCGCTGGTCAGCGCGGGCCGGAGATTCGGCCTGCGGCCTGCCGGCATGCTGGCGCTCGACGTCGCCCGGATCGAGGCAGGGCTCCTGCTCATCGAGGTGGACTTCCACAGCAGCCGCAAGGCGCTCATTCCCGCGCACGCGTACACGCCGTTCGAGCTGGGGCTCGGCCGGCTCGTCAGCCTCGAGAAGGAACGCTACGTCGGCCAACCGGCGCTCGCCGCGGCCGCCGCGCGTGCGCCGCAACGCCGCGTCGTGGGTCTCGAGCTCGACTGGACGGAGGTCGAGCGTATACACGACGCGCTCGGCCTGGCTGTTTCCGTCGGCGCGACGGCGTCCCGTGTCGCCGTTCCCGTCTACCGTTCGGGCCGCCAGGTCGGAAAGGCAACGTCGACGACGTGGTCGCCGGTGCTGAAGAAGCTCGTGGCCCTTGCCACGATCGCTTGCCCGCACGACGCCGTCGGTACCGAAGTTCGCGTCGAGGTATCGGTCGAAGCGGTCCGGTACCAGGTACCCGCACGCGTCGTCCAGACGCCGTTCTTCAACCCTCCGAGAAAGATCCAGGCTCCCCGCCGCTGATTCGCAGCCCCGGGCCGGCCACGAAGGTGGTACAACCCGGGAACCGTGCATCCGCCGGCCGGCACATCTTCGACGCCAGCCCTGAAGCGGGAGCTGGGCCGCTGGGACCTGACGGCCGTCGGCGTCAACCAGGTGATCGGCAGCGCCATCTTCGCGCTGCCCGCCGCGCTCGCCGCGAGTGCCGGCGCCTGGAGTCCCTGGATGGTTGCGGCGGTGGGCGTCGCCTCGATGCTCATCGCGCTCTCGTTCGCCGAAGTCGCCAGCCGCTTCGACGGCACCGGCGGTCCATACCTCTACACGCGGGCGGCCTTCGGCCCGTTTGCCGCCTTCGAGGTTGGCTGGATGCTGTGGTTCACACGGGCCACGAGCTGGGCGTCCGTGATCAACGTCTTGGTCTCGTCCCTGGGGTTCTACTGGCCCGGTGCGACGAACGGAATGCCGCGCGCCCTGCTCATCACGGGCATCATTGCGCTCATCGCGGGGGTCAACGTCCGCGGAATCCGGCAGAGCAGCCTCGTCGTCAACGTGCTCACTGCGGGAAAGCTCCTGCCGCTCGTGGTGTTCATCACCGCGGGCATGTTTTTCGTGGACTGGACGCGGCTGTCGGCGGGCGCGAGCGTCTCGCTGCAGGACCTGTCGAGGAGCGGTCTGCTCTTGATCTTTGCGTTCGGCGGATACGAGGTGATTCCAGTTGTGGCTGGAGAAACGCGCCACCCTCGCCGCGACGTGCCCTTCGCGCTCATCATGACCATCCTCATCGTCGCGGGACTGACGACGCTGGCACAGGTTGTCGCGCTGGGGACGCTGCCGGCACTGGCGGCCTCGAAGACGCCGCTGGCCGACTCGGCGGCGCAGTTCCTGGGAAGTGCGGGCGCCGCGATGATCACCATAGGGGCCGTGCTGTCGACGACGGGGAACAACATGGGCCAGGCGCTGTCCGGGTCCAGGAACCTGTTTGCGCTGGCGGAGCAGAAGGACCTGCCCGCGTTCCTCGGACGAATTCATCCGGAATTCCGGACGCCGGTGAATGCCATCCTGGTGACGGCCAGCGTCGCGCTCGTTCTGGGGCTGTCGGGTACTTTCCAGTCGCTCGCGGCGGCCAGTGCGATCAGCCGGCTGGTTGTTTACGTCGCGACCTGCGCGTCGACCCTCCGGCTTCGGCAGGAACGCTTTTCGTCAGCGGTCAAGCCGGCGTTGTTCGTCGTACCGTTCGGGCCGGTCATACCCGTAGCCGCCATCGTCATCGCACTCCTGATCCTCGCCGGTGCCACACCCCTGCAGCTCGCCGCCGGTGCGGGGGCGCTCGGCGCCGGAGCAGTCCTGTACTTGGCGGCCCTGGTGGGAGCGGGCCGCCGCGGGGGCGGACGCTTCAATCGGCTAGTCGGTGGGTGTCGCACCTCGACGATACACGATCTTTCCATCGAAGATCGTCACCGCGACGGTCGTCGAGGAGATCTGCGAGACGGGTCCGGCGAAGATGTCGTTGGAGAGAACGACCAGGTCGGCCAGCATGCCGGGCGCGAGCGAGCCCTTGCGCTGCTCGTCGAAAGATGCGTACGCGGGCGTCCGGGTGAAGGCGTCGATAGCCTGCTCGAGCGCAATGGCTCCACCCGTGCCCGGGTCCTTCTCAGCCGCGCCGGGGTCGGGCCCGTTGACGGCGTCGGCGATCGCGCCCAGCGGGTTGAGCGCCGCCGCCGGCCATCCGGAGACGAACGTCAGGCGCCCCTTTGCTGCGGCGATACTCGCGGCCGGCCAGCTGCGTGCGATCCGATCGTCGTCCACGCGGACGCCGCCGTCCACCTGCGCTGTGGCTGGCCTCGCCTCCAAGGGGTGCAGCACCGCAACGATCCCGAGCGCGCCCAGCCTGGGGAGGTCGTCGGGGGGAAGCCCGCCGAGGTGCTCGATGCGGTGACGGCGGCCGCGCGGCGGTCCGGGATTCGAGCGCGCGGCATGCTCGAAAGCATGGAGCGCCATCCGGACCGCGCGGTCGCCGAATGCCTCGATCGTGACCTGCCAGTCACGCGCGTCGAGGAGGCGGACGAGGCGGTTCAGTTCATCGGCGTCGATAGAGGTCTCGCCTGCGCTCGCGGCAGGCGCTGCCACCTCGCGATCGAGCAATGCGGCCTCGGGCGACTCCGCCGGTCCATCGAGCGTGATGTGCGCGCCTCCCACCTTGAACAACGGGTCGTCCGGGTACTTCCGGGCGAGCGCGTCGAGCGTGGAGAAGCCGTCTGCAATCGCCTCCGGGCCGACCGCCACGGACGCATAGATCCGCAGATTCAGATCTCCCGCCGCACGAGCCTCTTCGTAGAGCGGGAAGTCGCCCGGAGCGACGTTCGCATCCTGCACGCTGGTGACGCCGTTGCGATGGGCTTCGCTGACGGCGCTTCGGAGCGCATGCGCGCGATCCGCGGGGGTGGGCGCCGGCACCAGGCGGGCTGCGAGTGCCGCGGCGGATGCCCGAAGCACGCCGCTCGGCTCGCCCGTGCGCGGATCTCTCTCGATGACCCCGTTCGCCGGATTCGCCGTCCGGCGAGTGACCCCGGCGAGGCGCAGCGCCTTCGTGTTCACCCAGGCCGTCCGCCCGTCCGACGACAGCATGTAGGCCGGTCGATCCGGAACAGCAGCATCCAGCAGCTGTCTTGAGGGGTGCCCATCTGCGAACGTTTCCGGCGCCCAGCCGCGCCCCACCACCCATGGGCGGAGCGGATTCGCTTGAGCCCACACCCGAATGCGCGCCTGCGCCTCGTCGGCCGTGGCGGCGCCGAGCAAATCCGCGGAATCGAGCGTGAGGGCCCCGGCGACGAACTGGACGTGGCTGTCGTTGAATCCCGGCAGGACCCCCGCCCCGCGCGCGTCGACCATCACCGTCTGGGGACGGCGCAGCCGCTCGATTTCACGGTCCGTGCCCACCCGGAGCACCTGGTTGCCGCGGATCGCGACCGCCTCGGCCATCGTGCCGGAACCATCGGCCGTGTAGACCTTGGCGTTGAAGACAATGAGATCGACGGGGCCCTGGCTGTCGTCGCGCTGCGCCCCCACGATCAGCCCCGCGATCAGCGTGGCGGCCACAATGGCGACGACGGCATAGGTGGTGAGGCGGGCGGCCATGGAATGATCCGGGCGCGACGGTCCGACCCGCCCGGCGCCCGGCCTGGACCGACATTTTAGCACGCGCGCCGCGTGCGTCCGCCCTTCCCGGACGCCCGTCCGGCGCGTGCTACAGTCGCCGCTCAGGGGCGCCACAGGAAGAGGGCCGGCGCCGGGGAGGGAAGCGGTGAAGTTTGCCGTCCTGGGGGCCGGCGCGGTCGGCGGGTACTACGGTGCAAAGCTGGCCCTGGCGGGGCACGACGTGACCTTCATCGCACGCGGAGCGCACCTCGCCGCGATCCGCGCACGGGGGCTGGAGATCCGCAGTCCGGCGCTCGGTGGCTTCACCGTGCGTGCGGCGGCG
>JALZOC010000766.1 GCA_030857365.1 Acidobacteriota bacterium | reverse complement strand
CTGCGCGACACGGAGGTCGTGGGAGCTGGCAGGCAGCCCTTCGGGGACCCACCCGCTCGCGATGGCACCCGCCTGGCGGGCTTCGTCGAGCGTCGCGAACGCGTAGGTCTGGGAATTGAGGCCCGCGCAGCCCGGCAGCAGGAACAGACCGACGAGCACGCACACGCGACTCGCGCTCATGCGGCTTCCCAGCGCCGGGCCAGCACACGCGCGCTCCCGAGGAACACCCCCGTCAGGCTACAGAGCACGAGCACCTGGGGCCAGAGCTGCCACACGGGCGCGTCTCGCCAGAAGACCTTCAGGTATCCGTCGAGCGCCCAGGCATTGAACGTCAGCAGACCGACCTTCTGCATCGTTTCGCTCATGAGGAAACGCGGGAACATGCTCCCGCCGAGCGCCGACATGGTCAGCACGAGAATCGTGGAGAATCCCGAGAGCTGTTCGCGGGTGCGCGCGAGCGTGGCCAGGACCAGGCCGAGCGCCGCGGCGGCCCCCGCGGTGACGATCGTCATGACGAAGAAGCCGGGCAGGTGCGAGAAGAGCGGCACGCCGAACACGACGCTGCCCCACAGGAACATGACCGTCAGCTGGGCCACTCCGCCCAGCGCGAGAAAGATCCACTTCCCCGCCAGGAGTCCGGTGAGGCTCACGTTCGTGGAGAGGATGCGCTCGAGCGTCCCGGCTTCGGCTTCATCCAGCAGCGCACCGCCGGCTCCCGCGACCGACGAGAACAGCAGGAACATCACGCCGACGCCGGCGGCGTAGAAGGAGATCAGCGACCCGTTGCTGGTTCGGCTGCGCATCACGTCGACCACCTCGACGCGCACTCCCATGCCTCCCGCAGCCCCCTGTGACGCGCCTTCGGCGGTACTTGTGGGCTGAGCCTGCTCCCGCAGGCTCGGTATCCAGCCGTCCACCGCAATTTTCTGCTGCGGCGTCAGCGCACCCGCATACTGCTCGAACTGGCGCATGCCGCCCTGCATCAGGAGGTCCGGCGCCGCCGTCATTGTCACCTTCTGCAGCAAGCCCTGGACCATCTGCGGCGCAATCGGATCGGACACATCCGAGAGCAGCTGAATCGACACGGCGCCGCCACCCGTGAACCCGTCCTTCGCGAACGATTCCCCCAGGCCCGCCGGGATCACCACGGCGACGGGCACGTCGCCGCGCCTGACCGACTGCTCGGCGGCCGCACGATCGAGCGTGGCGCCGGCGCCCTGTCTCTCCGCCGTGGTGCGGACGTCGAGTCCCTTCTCGTTCCGCAGTCCGGCGATCAGTCGTGCGCTGAACTCCGACCGATCCTCGTCGACGACCGCGATGTTGACGGGGGCGGTGCCGGCATCACCCCGGCTGCCGAAGACGCTGGCGAAGATGGAGAAGAAGATCACCGGGAGCACGAACTTCAGACTGAGCGCCACTCGATCGCGTCGCAGGTTCAGAAAGCCGATCCGCAGCACTGTTCGGATCATTCGCGCAGGTCCTTCCCCGTCAGGTGGATGAACACGGCCTGCAGGCTCGGCCCGCGCACATCGACGTCCTCGATCGTCCGGCCCGCGGCCCGGATCGTGTCCAGGAGCGGCGGCAGTTCACTCGCGACGTCCCGCATCCGCGCCTTGACGACCTTGCCGTCGGCGGCCTCGATCTCCACACGACCCTCGGACGTGAGCCGGGCGGCGTCAGAGATGCCGAGCGGCATGTCGAGGCGGAGCGACACCAGTCGGGATCGGCCCACCGTCCGGTCGACGAGCTCGGGCGTCGTGCCCGAGGCAACGACCTTCCCATGATCGATGATGACGATGCGGGAGCATCGAGCCTCCGCCTCCTCGAGGTGGTGGGTCGTGAGCAGCAGGGAGGCGCCGGCCGCCGCCAGTGCCGCGAGCATGTCGTAGATCCGGTCGCGGCTTTGCGGGTCCACGCCAACCGTGGGCTCGTCCAGTAACACCACGCGCGGCCGGTGCAGCACACCGCAGGCGATATTGAGGCGCCGCCGCATCCCGCCGGAAAACTGCCCGACCGGATCTCTGCCCCGATCCGCCAGGCCTACGCTGTCGAGCCCCCAGTCGACCTGCGTCCTGAGGTCCTGCCCGCGCAGCCCGTGCAGGGCCCCGAACACTTCGAGGTTCTCACGGGCGGTGAGCAGCGGGTAAATCGCAATCTCCTGAGGCACGATCCCGAGCTCCGGGGGCGTGTGCCGCCCGTCCAGGAGTCGGTCGAACAGGCGGATCTCGCCCGAGTCGAGCCGGACGCGTCCCGCGATGGCCCGGATGAGCGTCGTCTTCCCGGCGCCGTTGGGCCCGAGCAGGGCCAGCAGCTCGCCCTGCCGCAGCTCGAAGCTCGCGCCGTCGAGCGCCGTGACCGGACCGAAGCGCTTCCGTGCGCCGCTCACGTC
>JALZOC010000765.1 GCA_030857365.1 Acidobacteriota bacterium | reverse complement strand
GTTATAGACCACGACATCGAACGCTTTGGTCCAGTCGGTGCTCTTGAGCCGCTCGATCAGCACGTCGGTGGCCTTGCCGGCGCTATGGTCGACCGTCCATTCGATGCGGGCCCGCTGCGCGAGGCCCGGCGGCAGAATCGTCTCCTGCGTCACGAAGTCGTGGAACCCGCCGCCCGTCACGTAGAGGGCCCGGATGGGCCGTGGGGCCTCCGCGGTGCCCTGCCTGGCACCGGTGGTCTGGCCGGCTGCCGAGGAGACGGCGAAGATCGAGGCGACAAGGGCGAGAGTGAAACGCTTGAGCCCGTGCATGGGTCGGATGCTCCTTCGGGGCGCATTATGGCACCGGCCGGCGGTCGAGGGTCAATATTCAGGAGCGCCGTCGCAGGTGGACGAATCGGGCAGCGTCCATTTCGTCGATCCAGGCCCTGCGCACCGACTGATCGCCCGGTTCGGCATAGACTTGGACATGCGCAGATCCCTCCTCCTCACTCTCGTTCTTTTCTCCGTCGTCGGGGCGTCGCTCGTCGCCGAGAACTGGCCGCACTGGCGCGGTCCGTCCATGAACGGCGTCAGCACGGAAAAAGGGCTTCCAACCACCTGGAGCGCGACCGAGAACGTCGCCTGGAAGCTGCCGCTGCCGGCTTACAGCGGATCGACGCCGATCGTCTGGAACGACATGGTCTTCCTCAATCAGGCGACCGAGCGCGCCACGGGAGCGATCGAGCTCTGGGCGGTCGACCGCAACACGAAGGCCGTGGCCTGGAAGCGCCCGCTGGCGGGCGAGAACCGGCTTGGCCGCAAGCAGAACATGTCGTCGCCGTCGCCTGTGACCGACGGCACGCACGTCTGGGCGATCTCCGGGACCGGCGTCATGAAGGCGTTCGACTTCGCCGGCAAGGAGATCTGGGCGCGCGATCTACCGAAGGACTACGGCGCGTTCGGCATCCAGTTCGGCTATGCATCCTCGCCGCTGCTCCACGGGGATGCCCTGTATCTGCAGGTGCTGCACGGCTTCCACACGGACGCCCCCTCGTACGTGCTGAAGATCGACAAGAGGACCGGCAAGACCGTCTGGCGCACCGAGCGTCCGACCAACGCGCTGCATGAGTCCCCCGACTCGTACTCGACCCCGGCGCTTCTCCAGTACGGCGGCAAGTCCGAGATTGTCGTCACCGGCGGCGACCTCGTGACGGGGCACGATCCTGAGAGCGGCAAGGAGCTGTGGCGCGCGGATGTATTGAACCCGGACAAGAGCCGCAACTACCGGATCATCTCGTCCCCGATCGTGGCCGGCGGGCTCATCATCGCGCCGACGCGCGTCAACCCGCTCGTCGCCCTCCGGCCCGGCGGCAGCGGCGATGTCTCGACGACGAATGTGGCGTGGACGTTCCATCGGGGTCCGGACGTCCCGTCCCCGGTGAGCGATGGGCAGTACCTGTATCTCGTCAGCGAGCAGGGCGTGGTGTATTGCCTCGAGCTCAAGACCGGGACGCTGGTGTACGGACCGAGCCGGATTCCGAACGACTTCTACAGCTCGTCGCCAGTGCTGGCCGACGGCAAGATTTACGTGACGGGAGAGTCGACAGGTGTCACGACGGTTTTCCGCGCCGGCCCGAAGTTCGAGATCCTGTCGTCGAACACGTTCGGCGATCCGTGCGCTCCCTACTGCCTCGCCTCGATCGCCGTGTCGCAGGGGCAGCTGTTCGTCAAGACCGACGCGAATCTGTGGGTGGTGGGCGAGCGCCGGAAGTGACGGCATGAGGCATTCCGCGGCCGCGTGTGACTGAATTGCTGCCGCTGCTGGGCCTCCTGGTTCTTGGAATCGGGCTGCTGCTGCGGCTGCGTCCGACGCTTGTCGTCGTCGCCGCCGCGGTGGTCACGGGCCTCCTCGCCGGAATGCCGCTCTATGCGCCCGAGCTCCCGGTGATCGGTGGCAGCCCCGCCCCCGAAGGCATCCTCAACATGCTCGGGCGCGCCTTCGTCGACAACCGGTTCGTGTCCCTCTTCATCATCACGCTGCCGGCGATCGCGCTGTCGGAGCGCTTTGGTCTGCAGGAGCGGGCGGCAGCGGTGATTGGACGCGTCCGGGCCGCAACCGTCGGGCGGCTGCAGATCGTCTACCAGGTCTTTCGTGTGCTGGTGGGGGCGCTCGGCATCCGGCTGAACGGCCATGCCGCCTTCGTGCGCCCGCTGGTCTTTCCCATGTCCGTCGGCGTGGCGGCCGCCGACGCGAGTCCCGCTGGAGCTGTCTCCCCCGAGGAAGCGGAGCGCCGGCTCGAAGAGATCAAGGCGACCGATGCGGCGGCTGAGAACTATGGAAACTTCTACGGGCAGAACCTCTCGCCGGTGCAGCCCGGAATGCTGCTCGTCTACGGCGCGCTCAAAGCGCT
>JALZOC010000764.1:2108-2394 GCA_030857365.1 Acidobacteriota bacterium | reverse complement strand
CCGCGGCCATCGCGTCGTCTGCCATGACGCCAAGGCCGCCGTGAAGGCGCTCGAACCGCCCCGCGGGGAACGGTTTGATGACGTCGAAGATCCGGAAGAGCACGAACCCCGCGAGCGCACCGGACAGGCCAACCGGTATGAAGGCGAGAGTAATCAGCATGCCGACGACTTCGTCGAGCACGATAGGGCCCGGGTCGATCCCGCCGAAGTAGCGCTCCGCGACGGTGCCCGCCCACACCCCCACGGCGAACAGGCCCACGATGAGTCCAACCTCGAGCAGCGGCGA
>JALZOC010000764.1:0-2098 GCA_030857365.1 Acidobacteriota bacterium | reverse complement strand
CACCAGACGAGGGCATAGACGATCAGACCCGCCGCGGACCCGACTGTTCCCGGGGCGATGGGAAAGTACCCGCAGTAGCCGACCGTGGCCAGAAAAACGGCGAGGCGAGTCACGCTTTCACGACGCGCGTATCGGCGAGCCGATCGTGTAGCGCCCGTCGGTCCGCGTGGAGCAGCGCGGGCACGAGACCGAGTCCGGCTGGAACCAGCGACACCAGGTAACCGGCTGCGCGCATCGCGGAGCTGCCGAGCGAGACGCGGCCGGTCGAGTCCATCGGTACGACCCTGACACCGGCGGCCATCTTCCCCATCGTTTGTCCCCCGGCCGAGGTGAGCAGCACGAAATACCCGCCGACAAGAAGGAGCAGGAAGCCAGCGAGGGGCGGGGCGGGCAGGAGCAACAGCTGATCCAGCCGGAGGCCGCACACCCGGAGCGTGATGTGCAGGACGATGCTGCAGATCGAAACCAGGATGGCGAGGTCCAGGATACCGGCCAGGAGACGCGGCACCAGGCCGGCTGCGACGTGATCATGAGCCTCGGCCGGCGGCCCGAAGGACGCCCGCGCTCGCGGCTCGCCACCCGATGGCCGGGAGGTGTGCCGAGTTGGCGGCACGTCCGGCTCGTCCTCCTCGAGCTCGAGCACAAGATCGTCGGTCAGCACGCGCGGCGCACGAGGCACCACCGGACTCGATCGCCTCACCGCAAGCGGCTGGCGCGGCACAGCAGAAGGCGCCACCAGCGGTGTGTCGTCGTCGAGCGGCCGATCCTTGAACAGCGGCAGGTCGAAAACGCCGGTGGTGGGCTGCGGCGGAGAGGGCGGATCCTCCGGCACCTGCAGCGCCCGGCCGCGCCCCGCTCGCGCCCGGGCTGCCGCGGCTGGTGATTCCCGGGCGGGCGGCGTCGTCATGGGCAGGTCGCCGAGCGGGCCGATCGCTTCATTCCCCGTCTGAATCGGCAGGTCGAAAGAGGGCGCGTCGGCCGTCAGCGCGAACTCGTACCCGCAGTTGCGACAGCGATCGGCGCTGTCGAAGCTGATGTACTGACACTTCGGACATCTCATGGGCGCCGCGCGTCCCTGTCAGGGACCGGTTCACCAAACGCCCCGGCGCGGCCCGCGGCGAGCAGCGCCGCCTGGATCTCCGCTCGCAGCTTGTCCGCTTCGACGCTGCGCCCGTCTCCCGGTCTGATGGCTTCGAGTGCCGTCAGCGCCTCGCGAAAGTGCCCGCGGTCCTTCTGGGCGCGCGCGCGCGCGAGCCAGACCTCGGCGCCGGACGGCACCGGCAGCGGTTCGTCCGGCACGCGTACTTCCGGGCGCGGCGTGCTGGCGCCAGCTGGCAGCCAGGTCAGGTGTGGAACGCCGAGCGCCCCCAGCATGATGGCGACCGTAACCGCGCCAAGCGCCGCACCCGTCAGCGTCCACCGAAGCCACGACCGGTTCGGCGCCGCCTGTCCTGCGTGGATTTCCTGCGAGGACCTGACGGCCACGGGTGAGGCTCGCCGCTCCTGCGGGACGCCGGCCGCGGCGAGACGATCGAGCCGCGCGAGGAGGGTGAAGGCCTCTTCGGTGCCGGCGCCGTGTTCGATGGCCGACGTCAGGAGGCGCCTGGCGATCTCCGGCTCTCCTCGGCGGAACGCCTCGGCGCCCGTCTGCACGAGCTCTTCACCCTGGCGCTGCCGCTCGGACACGGCGCCCCTGGCGCGCTCGATGTACGCGCGTGCGCGCGCATGCCCGCGGTCCAGGAACAGCACCCGTGTCCAGACGTTGATTGCAAGGTCGTAATGTCCCGCGAAGTAGTGGTCCAGGCCGCCAAGCAGCAGCTCTTCCACGCGGGCGTCGCGTTCGCGTTCCGGCACCTGCGCGGCGGCACTTGGGTCGGATCGGAGCGGATCGATCATCAGGGCTACGTCGGGAGGACCAGCGCGAAGGCGAATCGTCGGGCTCGCGCCGTGACTGTTCCGAGATTATGTGCCCAAGCGCCTCCCGGCACAAGCGCCGACCGTGCAGCGCCGACAGTGCAGGGGTCTGACCCCGTACATCGCTGCCTGTGCTATTGCTTACCTGGGTGGCGATCATCGAATCGATCCCGAACATCAGTGA
>JALZOC010000763.1 GCA_030857365.1 Acidobacteriota bacterium | reverse complement strand
GCAAACGGCTCGCCGCGCTGCGCTGCCTCGGCCGCGCTACGATACGGCGTGCTCAGCGTCTACCACCTCGTCCGCCGCTTCGGCGCGCGCACTGCCGTCGACGGCGTGACGTTCGAGGTAAAGGCGGGTGAAGTGTTTGCCCTGCTCGGACCGAACGGGGCCGGCAAGACGACGACGCTGCGCATGCTGGGCGGACTGATCGCGCCGACGAGCGGCGCAGTGCGGGTTGCCGGGCAGTTGATGGATCGCGCGAACGGACCGGGCCTGCGCGCGCGGATTGGTTTCCTGACCGAAACACCCGGGCTGTGGGATCAGCTCACGGTGTCGGACAACCTCGCGGTCTATGCGCGGCTGTTCGGCATGACGGATGTGAGTGCCGCGGTCGAACGCTCGCTGCGGCGCTTCGACCTGTGGGAGCGACGTGGGGACCGCGCCGTCCTTCTTTCGAAGGGCATGAAACAGAAGCTCGCCCTCGCCCGGGCGCTCGTCCACGACCCCGAGATCGTTCTCCTCGACGAGCCCACGGCGAACCTGGATCCGCTGACGTCGCGGGGCGTGCGCGATCTGCTGCTCGAGCTGCGCGGGCGGGGACGCGCGGTGGTCGTCTCCACCCACAACCTGGACGAGGTGGAGCGCGTGGCGGACCGCGTCGCCCTCATCAGCACGCGGCTGGTCGCCCTCGGCGAGCCTTCGGTGCTTCGCCGCCAGATGTTCGGCCGCCGACTCATCGTACGCCTCGCAGACGGCCCCCCGGTTTCCGAGTTGATGGCTGCCGCGGGCCGCGCCGGCGCAGCGGACGTGCACGGGGTCGACTCGACCATGTCGATGGTGCTCGACGATCCTGACCTGGGGGCCCCCGCGGTCATCCGCGCTCTGGTCGAGGCGGGAGCCGCAATTCGGGCTGTGTTCGACGAGGAGCCACCGCTCGAGGACGTCTACCTGCGCCTGCTCGCCGGCGAGCGGCCCAGAGTCCCGGCGAACAAGGCGCTCCCGGACGCATGAACATTCCCCGCATCAGAACGCTCGTCGGCAAGGAGCTGCGCGAGTTCCGGTCGAATCCCGCCGCCGTCCTGCCGGTCGTGATTCTCGTCGTCGTCTGCGTGGCGCTGCCGTTTGTCGTGCTCGTGGTGATTCCCCACGTCACAGGGGAGTCGCTCGCCGCCGATCGCACCATCCGGAGCGTCGTCGCACTCGCCGCCCTGACGCAGCCGCACCTGGCGGCCCTTCCGCCGGGAGCCGCCGCGGAGGCGTTCATGTTCCAGCAGTTTCTCCTCCTGTTCCTCGTCGCGCCCATTGTCGGCGCCGTCTCCCTCGCCGCCTACAGCGTCGTCGGGGAGAAGCAGGGGCGAACACTCGAGCCGCTGCTGACGACCCCGATCACCACGGCGGAACTGCTCGTTGCGAAGGTGCTTGCGTCCTTCCTCCCGTCGCTCGTCGTCGAAGCCGCCGGCCTCGCGGCGTACATCATGCTCGTGGCGGCGCTCGGCGCGGAGGGGGTCGTGGGCGCACTCCTGTCCACGCGCTCGTTCGTGATGGTCGGCCTCGTCGGCCCGCTTGCCTCGCTCGCCGCGCTGCAGATGACCATCGCTATTTCATCGCGCGTGAACGATCCCAGGAGCGCGCAGCAGATTGCCGTGTTGCTGGTCCTTCCGCTCGTCGTGGTGCTCGTCGGCCAGGTCGCCGGCGCCTTCATCCTCACGACTCCGATGCTGGTGCTCATCGCCGCCGGGTTCGCGGCACTCTGGCTTGTCCTCATCGTCGTCAGCGCGTCGCTGTTTCAGAGAGAGGTGATCTTGACGAGGTGGAAGTGATCGCTCGGTTCCGGGTTCCGGGTTCCGGGTTCCGGGTTCGGGGTTCAGGTTCCGGGTTCTCAGCGCTGCGCTACTTGCGATCGGGACAGGTGGACAGATACGTTCGCAAGCGGGCGCTTGCGCCTATGGCTCGGGAGGAGAGCTGCCAGAGATTCACGAACTCCTCCTCCGACACATATTCCTGCGTTCTCGCATGACGAAGATAGTTCTGAGTCTCACCGAGCGATCCCAGTGCGATGCGCAGGCACCTCGCGAAATCCCGCGGCTTGTATCGGCGGAACCCTTCGGCGATGTTCGCCGGCGCCGATTCGCTGGAGCGGCGGATCTGATCGCAGAAGCTACGATGCCGTTGCACCATCGAGCGGGCAGTAAATTCGAACACCCGGTCCCGCAAAGCGACCGCAAGTCTCCATGCATCAAGATCTTCGTGACATCGGGCTGTCGTCATACGCCGTGTGAGAGCACACGCCGTGCCCGGAGTATGATCATCCCCGGAACCCGGAACCTTGAACGTCGAACCGGAACCCCGAACCCGAACCCGAACCCGGAACCCGGAACCCCGAACCCCGAACCAGCAAATGCCC
>JALZOC010000762.1 GCA_030857365.1 Acidobacteriota bacterium | reverse complement strand
ATGTGCGGCGTCGCGTAGCCCTTCCGGAAGTCCCCCTCGGCCTTCGGCTGGCCGTCCGGCCCGAGGTCCTTGAAGTCCACAGAGCGGGGCGTGCGCCACACCGTCCGGCCGGTGTTCTTGTCGAGCGCCACCAGGTACTGCACGTCACTGCCGTCGAAGTGCATGATGAGCAGGTCGCGGAAAAGGATCGGCGACGAACCGGCGCCGCGGAAATGGTTACACTCGAGGTCGCGTCGCTCCCAGAGGACCTTTCCCGTGCGCGAATCGAGCGCGGCGGTGCCCGGCGATCCGAACGTGGCGTAGACGCGCCCCGGCTCCGCCACGGGCGTGGGGGAGGCGTAGCTGTTGAAGGCGTGCTTGAACTGCGGCCTGGCGACGTCGAACAGCTTCAGGTCGTGCAGAACCTTGCCGCTGTCCCGATCGACCGCGACGGCGTACAGCTCACGGCCATCTTCGGTCGCAGTCGTCATCCAGATCTGGCTGCCGAGGACGATGGGGGATGACCAGCCGCGGTCGTGGATAGCCGTCTTCCACCGCACGTTGGTGCCTTCGCCCCATTCGAGCGCCACCGCGCCGGCCCCGGTGCCGGTGCCATCTGGCCCGCGGAACTGCGGCCACTGGGCGGAGAGAGGGAGCGTTGCCGCACAGAGCGCCAGGAGCGACAGCGCGAACGATCGACGAACCATCATCGATGCACCTCAAGAAAGGTTGAAGTTCGAACGCTGAAGTTCGAGCTCCAAAGAAAGTTCCAAGGCTGAAGTCTAAAGTTCGAACTCAGACTTCAAACTTCAGACTTGTTCCCATTCATCCCGCAGGAACCTGATGAAATTGCCGTGGGCGATACCCGCGACGTCTGCCTCACTGTAACCCCGTGCGGCCAGAAGCGGCGGGATCCGGGCAAGGTCGGCGATCGTGTGGACGTCCGACGGGCACTGTTCCCGGCCGAACGCGCCGTCCAGGTCCGAGCCGATGCCGCAGTGGCGCGCATCTCCGGCAATCTGGCAGATGCGATCGATGTGGTCGATCACCGTGCTGAGCGTCACGCCCGCCCGCTCGGGAGTCGACTCTCCACGAACCCAGCCCGGGACCAGCATCCACGCATCGAACGCGACGCCAATCACGGCGCCGCGGTCCACCAGCTCCCGGATCTGGTCGTCGGCGAACTGGCGTCCGTTGGGCACGAGCGACCGGCAATTCGAGTGGCTCGCCCACACGGCGCCCGAGAAGTGATCCAGCGCGTCGCGGAAGCTCTCGTCGCAGAGGTGGGTCGCGTCGAGGATGACGCCCAGGCGCTCCATTTCCCGGAGCAGCTCGTGGCCGCGCGGGCCCATGGTGCCGCACGCATTCGTTCCCTGCGCGTAGACGCCGGGGCCGTAATGCGCCGGACCGACGGCGCGAAGGCCTTGCTCGTACGCCCGCTCCAGGTGTGCGGGCGAGAGAATGGAATCCGCCCCTTCGAGACTCAGCACATAGCCGACAGCGTGGTCCGGCCCGGGAGCCTCCCATGCCCGCAGGTGCGCGTCGAGGGAGGGACGGTCGCGGATCTGCACCATCTCGCCGCGCTCTTCCATGGCCCGGTACCATGCGAGCTGGCCTTGCGTCTGCGCCCAGGCCTGTTCGGGGGAGTGCCACCCGGCTAGGGGGTTGCCGGGGGCGACATACCGGGCGATGAGTGTCGCGACACAGACGCCGACGCCGCCGCGCCGCATCTCGGACAGCGACACCGTCCCGCGGCGGCGGTCCGGCTTGTCGTGAAGGTCCTGCTCCCGCGCCCGGATTTCCTCGACGGGACGGGAGAGATCCCGGTTCCATTCGATCGCGTTCATCGCCAGGTCGAGATGTGCGTCCAGAATCAGCATGTCAGGCTCGAGCAGAAGCCGGAGACGAACGGCCCGCCCGCGTTCGGGGAAGCTTACTCCATGGGAAGTTCTCGATTGACGACAAACTCGAGGTCGCATACAAGGTCGCATGCAGCATCGCCCGGGGTGTCGTGCGCCTCTCGCGGCCGGCCTCGTCATCTTCGTCATGGTGGCCCTCACCGTCGCGCTGCGCGCCCAGCAAGCCGATCACGCCCACGCCGCTCTGGATACCGCGGTGCCGCTGCAACCGCTCGCGATGCAGGCCAGGCGCCTCGAGACCGCGCTGGCGTACCTCGGGGAACCGCTGCCTGCCGCGGCGCGCGCCAGTTTGAACGAGGCCCTGGCGCTCGAGGACGAGCGCATCGCGTCGGCCCGCATCCAGGAGGTGCTCGACGCCTACGTGCTGGCGGACGTGCACATCAATCCGGAAAGCCGGGTGAGGGTCCGGCAGGGGACCGCGCGCCCGGAGCTCGTCCAGGGGGGCACGCGCGTGTTCCTCGTCAAGGTGGTGAACGAGGCCGGCGTGACCGCGCCGCT
>JALZOC010000006.1 GCA_030857365.1 Acidobacteriota bacterium | reverse complement strand
GGGTGAGATCGCCCGAGACGTCCTCGCCGCGGATGCTGCCGTCCCCCGTATGCAGCTCCACCCGGCCGTCCACGCGGGCAATCCGAATGGCTCCGTCGCCGCTGCGGGCGCGGATATCTGTTCGGCGAGGCACCGAGACGATCAGCTTTGCGCTCGCGGAAGCGTGGAAGCCGAAGCCGGTGAAGGACTGACCCTGCGGCCTCGTCACCTCGAGTTCGATCGTGTTCCCGTTCTGCGAGGTCCTGACCTCCAGCGCTTCGACGGCTTCCCGCGTGGGTCCGCGCTTCTCGATCTCGACCAGCACGTCGGAGCGGTCCCAGGAATGAATCTCGATCGACCCGTCGAAGGTCGTGAGGTGGACGCTCGGCGTGCCGGAAAGCGTGAATCGCTTTTCCTCCCGCGCCATCTGGGACTGCGAGTCGAGCGTGACCGTGCAGGCGCCGGCGAGCATCGTGGACCCCAGCAGCAGACCGGCGGAATGGAAGGACTTCATACCCGGGATAGACGGCGGGGCGAGTCCGGACGTTCCCCTCTTCCGGCGGGTGGGCCCGCGAGGGCGCCACACCCCGGCCTTACGCCGCCCCAGGCGCCGCGGACCAGACGAGCGATCCGTCCAGGAACGTGTGCACGACGTTCAGCCGGGCGTCGAGCACGACGAGATCGGCCGTGGCGCCGGGCGCAATCACGCCGAGCCCCTGCAGGTTCAGCGTGCGCGCCGGCGTCGTCGCGCAGACGGTGGCGGCATCCACCAGGCTGACCCCCATCCCGGTGACGAGCCGGCCGAAGGCGCGATCCATCGTGAGGACGCTCCCCGCAAGTGTCCCGTCGTCCAGAGTCGCCACGTCGCCCACCGTGATGGGGCGGCCGCCGATCGTGCTCCGGGCGCCCCGCGGGAGACCCGCGCCGGCCGTTCCGTCGGTGATCGCCATGATTCGCGACGTCTGCTTGGCCGCGAGCGCCACCCGCACCATGGCGGGGTGCACGTGCATGCCGTCGCAGATCAGCTCTGCCGTCACGTCGTCGTGCTCCAGGACAGCCGCCGCGAGCCCGGGCTGGCGGTGGTTCAGAGGCGTCATCCTGTTGAAAAGGTGCGTCGCCTGCCGGGCGCCGGCGTCCACGCCCGCGAGCGCGTCCTCGTAGGTGGCTCCGGAGTGCCCGAGGGACACATGGTGGCCATGCGCCGTGAGGTCGCGAATGAGCGGAATGGCGCCGTCGAGCTCCGGCGCAATCGTCAGGATCCCCACATCCGGACGCGCGGCGGCGATCTCCGCGAGGATGTCGGCCCCGGTGAACTCCCCCTCCGGCCCGGCGCCGCGGGGTGACCGCAGACATTCGAGCGGCTGCGCACCGTTGAACTCGGGATTGATGAAGTTGCTCTCCAGATGCGCAGGCAGGACCCGGGCGGCCAGCGGCGCAGGATGCGCCCTGGCGGCGCCGACGGCGCGCAGCACCTCGCGCAGGGCCGCGGGGGCGCACGCGATCGTCGTGGGGCAGAATGCGGTCACCCCGAAGCGCGGGAGGCGCAGCGCCATCGATCGGATCGCGTCGCCCCCCTGCAGCGTGTCGAGCCCCTCCAGGCCGTGCACGTGCACATCGATGAAACCGGGAACGATGTAGTGGTTCGATAGATCCAGGAATGCCGGGTGTTCGCGCGTCCGGGTGCCCGGGGTGACCTCCGCGATGCGCGTCCCGTCGAGCACGATCGTGCCCGGGCTGAGAATGCGGCCGGGCAGGACGATATCGGCGCCGGAGAGAATCATCACGGAATCGATGGACCGTTCAGCGGCCACCGCAGCTTCCGTCCCTCGAGGGGAAGCGGCCCTGCCCCTTCGGCGCGGAAGAGGGTCCGATCGGCGGCCCTGAGCTGCTGGCGCAGGCGGGGCTCGTCGGGCGCCCAGAAGACGATGACGCCCGCACCCTCGGCCGGCGGAAAGTCCCGATCGTCGATGTAGTCTCGATCGAGAGTGACGATCGTGCGTCGGAGCTTCCGCGCCAGCCGATAGTGCTCGATGTCGCGGGCGCGGCGAAGGTCGTCGTGCTCCACCACGAACAGCACGTCCCAGCGCAGCCGCGTGCGCATGAACGTGACGATCCCGTTCGGGATGTTCGCGTCCGCGTAGATGCGGGGCTGGCCGCTCGACGCGGCCACGCATGCGCTGAATTCAGAGGACAGAGTGCCCAATCTGAAACCCCTGTTTTCGTTCAACGATGCCGATCAATCTCGCCCGGCTGCACCGCCATGGGTGTCGGCGTCGTGTTCCGCGCCTCCTTCGCCTGACGAAGGAGATCGGCCACGAGGGCCTCCCGCTTGTGCACGAGCTCCTTCAGCGGGCGCCGGTTGTGCTCGGCTCCTACGGCGTACTCACAGAACAGCGGGAAGGCGATCGTCGAGTCGCAGTACGCGACGACGGTGTCTGGCAGGACGCCCGGATTGACCTTGCCCCAGCTGACGGCCTCGGCCGGCGTGGCGCCCGACAAACCGCCCCAGACCACCTGGTCGGTGGTGATCTGGATGAAGTAATCGTTGCCTCCCTTGGGGATGCCGTACACCTCCCAGAGGGTCGGCTGCCCCTGGAGGTAGAAGTTTTTCGGCGAGCCGCCGCCGAGGATGACGCATCCATTCTTCTCGCCGGCAAGAATGATCGCGCAGACCTCGTTGACGTCCTTGCTGGGATCGATCATCAGCGACGAGCCGTTCATCAGCTCGTGATACGCGATGTTCATCCCGATCGAGCTGTCGCCTGGAGACGAGGTGTAGATGGGCAGGCCGGCCTGGGCGGCGCACGCGACGACCGAGTATTCGGCGCAGCCGGGCTGCTGTTCGAGCAGATCGCGACCGAGCCGGTAATGGAACTCGGACGTCGAGATCGGGCCCTCGAGCCCGGACCGGACGAGGAACTGGCGGATGTAGGCATCTGTCTCGAGCAGCACCGTCGCGGGGAAGAGCACGTCGTAGATCCGGATGATGCCCTGCTCGTAAAGGTCCACGTCGTTCAGGAACGGGGATCCCCTGTGGAGCGTGAAGTTCAGGGCGTAATGCAGGTCGTGATAGAGATTGGCCCCGGTGCTGATGATGAAGTCGACGAGCCCGCGGTTGATGAGCTCAATCGCGCAGCCGCCGAGACCGGCGGGTGTGAGCGCCCCGGCGACCGTGAGGCCGATGGTGGTGTCGTGACCGGGCGCAAGCATCTTGTCCGCGTAGATGTGGCAGGCCTCCGAGAGTCGTCCGGCGTTGAACGCCTGGAAGCCGCCGTCGATCAGCTGGCGCACTTCGGCGCTGCCGCGCGGCCGGTAGTATTTGATGGCTTTTCCGGTGAGGTAATCGGTTCCGCTGTGGCCCGGGGACCCGGGCGCTCGGTGGGGCACTGACGAACCTCCCGCAATGGAGCCGGGCCGCGGCTCGAGGGCGTTGCGCCGCGCCTGCGCACGGCTTTCGTAGAGTAGCACCAGTCCGGAGCGACGGCGCCTGAAATGCACCTGTTGATGGCGCCAGGGACATAAGATGGGCGATGAGATGCGTAGGGTGGCCCAGTCCGTGAAACAGGAACGTTGATGCCCGATGGCCCGCCCGATGCTCGCGAGCCCGTCACATTGGCGGGCCGCATTCGCGCGGGCGACCCCGCGGCGGAAGACGAGCTCGTCCGCTCGTTCAGCCAGAGACTGTTCGTGATGGCGCTGGTACGGACGCGCGACGCCGAAGTGGCGCGTGACCTCCGGCAGGACGTGCTCATTGCGGCACTGGACGCGCTTCGGAAGGGTCAGCTCCGCGAACGAAACAAGCTGGCAGCCTTCGTCTACGGGACCGCTCGCAACGTTATCAACAACCACCTCCGCGCCCGGGCTCAGGCGCCGGCATCCGAGTCAGGGGCGCTGGATACACTCGTGGCGCCAGGGTCCCACGATCTGGAAGGGGCCGAGCGCCTGGCGCTGGTGCGAAAGGCGATGGCCCGGTTGGAGCCCGGGGATCGAAGCATTCTGACGATGACGCTGACAGAAGGGATGAAGCCCTCCGAGATCGGCGCCCGGCTCGGGCTCACATCGGAGCTCGTGCGCCAGCGGAAGTCTCGTGCGGTCAGGAAAGTGATCGAGGCGGTGAAAAAGCTGTCACGAAGTTGAGCCACGAACCACACAGTTCTAACAGGGCTGCCGTGAAGTGTGAACAGATCAACGACGAATTCGCCGAGCTGTATCTGCGAGGCGAGCTGAGCGAGGCCGATCAGGAAGCCTTCGAGCGGCACTACTTCGAGTGCGCGCGCTGTTTCGACGACCTGGAAACCTATCGGGCATTGAGGCGAGGGCTGGAAAAGACCGCTCGAGTGTCTCCGGTCGCATTCGCGGCCCGAGGGTCGTGGTCCCACTGGAAGTGGGCCGCGGCCGCCGCCGGCGTGGTGCTGGCGATCGCGCTGAGCTCCTGGCTGCCGCAAACGCCGTTGCCGCAGACGACCCCTGAACCGCCCGAGGGGACAGGCGCGCCACCGCCCGCGGTGGCAACGCCGCCGCCGGCGACGGGCCCGTCGGTTCCGGCCCCGCATGTCCCGTCGCTGACGGAGCTGGCGCACGTTGTGCCGCCCGGTTATTCGGCGGCGGTCATGCGTGGGGTGCCGGATGACGCGATGCGCCGCTTTCGGGAAGCGATGCTACGCTACGTCAAAGGAGACTACGCCGGCGCCCTGAGCGGCCTTCGGGCGGCGGCCAGTGGTAATGCGGACGCGCCGGACATCGCCTTTTTCCTGGGCATCTGTTTGCTCCTGACCGGGGAACCTGAGGCAGCGATCGCACAGCTTCGCCGGACCATTGGGCTCGGCGAGTCTCCGTATCTGGAGGAGGCGCGCTTCTACCTGGCCAAGGCCTATCTGCGCCGGGGGGAACTGCAGGCGGCAGAGTCTGAACTTCGGAAGACGGTGGAGCTCCGTGGAGATCGCGAGAAGGAAGCTCGAGACCTTCTGCAGAACGTGGACGCTCTCAGGAAGAGGTGAGTGATGCAGGCCGGAATCACGGGGCTTATGGTCCACGCGTGCCTGCTCGGTTGCCTGGCCTCCAGCGCCGTGGCGCAGGAGACGACAGGGACGATCCTGGGGACACTGGTGGACCAGACGGGCGCCGTCCTTCCCGGTGTGAAGATCGCCATCACAAGCGTAGACACGGGTCAGATCCGCGAGGTCGCCACCAACAACGCGGGGCAGTACAGCGCAAGCCTTCCGGTCGGGAACTACGAAATCAGCTTTCTGCTGCCCAACTTTCAGCCGTTCACGGCGCGCGGGATAGCGCTCCACGTCAACGATCGCCTGCAGGTCAATGGCAAACTAACCATCGGTGTAGTGGAGACACTGACCGTGACCGCGGAGCGGCTCCTGCAGCCGACTTCCGCGGTTCAACGCCTGATTCAGACCGTCGCCGTCCGGGAGCTGCCGCTTCTCACCCGAACGTTCGTCCAGCTCGTGACGCTCGTGCCCGGAGTGTCGAGTGACCTCCGGGAGGAGGCCTGTTTCTGCGACCAGGGCAACCTCGACGTCTCCATCAACGGGGCGCGCCGGAGCGCTGTCAACTGGCTGCTGGATGGCGCCTCCAACGTCAACGGCTGGAACAACTACACGCTGGTGACGACGCCTTCGCTCGAGGCGATCAAAGAGATCAACGTGATCACGAGCACCTACACGGCTGAATGGGCCCGGAACGGCGGGGGGGTCGTGAACGCCGTCACGAAGTCAGGCACGAACAGATTCTCGGGAAGCGCCTATCACTTTCTGCGCAACGACGCGCTGAATGCAATCCCGTTTCTCCGCAGTGTCGACAGCAAAGCCCAGTTGAACAGCACCCCAGCGCGACTCCGCTACAACAACTTCGGATACACGCTCGGCGGGCCGGCGCTGCCAGCCCGCGAAAAATTATTTTTTTTCTTCTCGCAGGAGTGGCGACGGAGCACCCGTGACGGAAGGCCGGGGGTCAGCGTGGTTCCCGATCCGGCGTGGCTGACCGATCCCGCCAGCCGAAACTATGTCCCTCCCGATGCGCGTGATCCCACGGCGGTGAAGCTACTGACTCTCTGGCCCGCACCCAACGTTCCCGGGACGAATCGTTATCGGACCACGGTCAGAAACGAGCTGGACACCCGCCAGGAATTCGTGAGGGGGGACTACAACGCCAGTGCGAACTGGTCGTTCACGGGCCGCTATCTGGATGATCGGGTTGACTCGCGCGGCGAGCATGGTACAGGACCGGCCCTTGCGCCCAATCATCGCTACTCGGTCGGGCGCCTCGCCGTCCTGGAGGCCCGCCGGGCAGGAGCGCAGCTCGTGCATGAATCGTCGTACCAGTTGTCGAGCCATCAACAGTCGCAAAAGGACCTCATACACACGAGAGCCGACCTCGGGATTGTGATTCCTGAGCTCTTCCCTGAGAACGCGGCGAACCTGATCCCCCTCGTCGAAGTTGAAGGCCTGTGGCCGATTGGCGGGTCGCAGCGTCGTCCGCGGGAGTATCTCAATCACACATTCAGCTCCGTACTCACGCTGCAACGCGGCACCCACACGGTCAAGACAGGTGGACTGTTCGCATTCGAACGCGTGAACTCCAATCTGGTTTCAAAATCTACGGAGGGGGCGTTCGTGTTTGAGTCTGGAGGCGGGTTTACGGGGTTTCAAAACTTCCTGCGCGGCAACTCGGGAGGTTCGTGCGGCGAGAGCTGTAGCTATTCGGAAACAGACACTGACGTCATGAACCGCTTCCGGTCTGGTCGGTACGAGCTGTACGTCCAGGATACGTGGCGCATTCATCCCAGGATCACCCTCGATCTCGGCGTCCGGTACGCGTTCTATCCGCCGCTGACGGATGACAGGAACATGCTCTTCACCTTTTCGCCAGACGCTTACGATCCCGCTCAGGCACCGGCCTTCGCCGACCCTGACGGCGACTTCCTGGTTCTGGGGACGGGGAATGTGTTCAACGGGATTCGCGTCGCCGGCAAGAACTCGCCCTCTATGGGCGCGCCATCTATCGGGCCGACAGGAACAACCTCCAGCCCCGCATCGGGGCGGCGTGGGATCCGGGCGGAGAAGGCCGCCTGTTCCTGCGCGCCGGGTATGGCATGTACTTCGACCAGACGCAGGTCGGAGTGTTCGCGGAGAATGTGCAGAGTTCCTCCTACGACCCTTTTCGCACGGAGCTTTTGGTCAGCAATCCGCCGCTGTCAAATCCCGGGGGAGGCACGGTCATTGAACCCTTTGCGGTCTACACGCCTGATACGTTCGCGATCAGCGACCCGTTTGTGGCGCCTCGATGGCAGCACTGGAACCTCGGCGTGCAGCGGCGTCTGTACTCCCGTGGCGTGATCGATGTAGGCTACGTCGGCTCCAGGGGTGATCATCTGATCCGCTACGTGGACATCAACCAGCCGCAACCGGCGGACGTTGCGGCGCAAGGCGGCGCAGCGAACTCTCGGCCCTTCAGGGGCTACGGACGAATCATCCTGCGAGAGACGACGGCCAGAAGCCGGTATCACGGCTTCCTGGCGAGCATTCGTCACGAGGCCGGTCGTGCGGGCTTGGCGACCGTCAACTACACGTTCAGCAGAAACAAGGCGGATGCCACCTACGACAACTCGTGGGTCGATAATCCCCAGAATCCGCTGGACAAGAACGCCGAGTTTGCGGCGGCCGGCACGGACCGAACCCAGATCTTCAACGCGTCCTACGTCTACGAGCTGCCGTTCGCTCGCGAAGGGACAAGGGGCTGGCGCAAGGCCGTGCTGGGAGGGTGGCAGATCGCCGGGATCACCAGGATCGAATCAGGTCCGGCTGCTCGGCTTCAGGTGGTCAATTGTAATTACGGGCGGTCGTGTTTCCGAGGATTGCTGCGGCCCAATCAAGTCGGCGACCCAGGGGCTGGGGACCAGACAGGCCTGCTCTGGTTCAACCCGGCGGCGTTCGTCCCCTCCCCTGCAGGCGAGTATGGCGCCGCGCCGGTCGCGCCGTTCCGCCTGCCCGGCCGTCACCAGTGGGACTTCGCCGCGTCGAAACACTTCGGTGTCGGAGGCACGAGGCGTCTCCAGTTCAGGACGGACCTGATCAACGCTTTCAATCAGCTCCAGTTCCTGGACGTCAATACGACGTGCGGCGGGATGACAACCTGCGACCCCAGGAACGGATTCGGCCAGGTCACAAGCGCGCGGCCGCCGCGCGAGATCCAGCTTGGCGTCAGACTGGACTGGTGAGCCAGCCAGCCGCGACGGCCACCTGTTGATTCTCGAGGTTTGATCCATGCGACGCCGGGATCCCAATGTGCGTGGCGGGCCGCGGCTTCGGACGGCTCTGGTCGGTCTCGTGACGAGCCTGTCCATCGGGTTTGCGGCCCTCGCCATCACCCCCCCCTCCGTCGTCACCGCTCAGCCAGCCGTGGTCCAGATCACCTCGCCGTTACCCGGGTTTTCCGGCTCTCTGGAGATGGTCAGAGACCTCCTGAACCGGGGGCGGGGAATCGAAGCCGAGAACGTGGCGCGGACGCTGCTGGCTCGGGTGGAAAGCATTCGCGGTCCCGACGCGATCGAAGTCGCGGAAGTGCTCGACCTCCTGTGCCGGGCGGTGCGTCGCTCGTCCAAAGTGAGAGAGCAGGAGAAGCGGGAGATTGTCGAGCGGGCGGTGGCGATCAAAGAAAAGGTGCTCGACCCATGGCACCCCGGTCTGGCGACGAGCCTGATCAACCTCGGAGTCCAGAGGACACTGGCGGGCGATCCGGCTGCGGCAAAACCGCTGCTCGAGCGGGCCCTGGCGATCCGTGAAGCCGCATTCGGTCCCGAACACCCGCTGGTCGCCGGTGCGCTGCAGAGCCTCGCCGGGCTGCTGATAACGCTCCGTGATGACACTGGAGCGAAGGTGCTTCTCGAGCGGGCGCAGCGAGCTGGGGAAACGGCATACGGCGCTGACTCCCGCGAGACGGTACGAGTGCTCGTCAATCTCGCAATTCTTTATCAGGAGACCGGCGACTACACCGGAGCGCGACAACGGTACGAGCGCGCGGTCGTGCTTGCCGAAAAGATCCTCGGCCCGGCTGAACTGCTTACCCTCCACGTTTTGACCCGCGCCGCGGTCGTGCTGAGGGAATTGGGAGGCGATTTTGCCGGCTCCGCAAAATTGAACGAACGACTGCTGGCGTTAGCCGAGCGGTCCTTCGGCCCGACGGATTCCCGCCTGAGAGCTCCGCTCGAACACCTCGCGCTGGATCTGCGTGATCTCGGTGATTACGCCGGAGCCAGGGCGCTGGCCGAACGATCGCTGGCCATTGCCGAAAGCGCATTTGGTCCGGAGCATCCCGAAGTTGCCGACAGTCTGCACACGCTGGCCACAGTCCTCGCGGCACAGGGGGATTACGGCGGGGCCATGCGTCTCTTCGAGCGCGCGACACGAATCATGGTGGAAGTGTCGCGGTCTTCGGATCCGGAAGTCAGTCGTGCGGCATGGTTCATACGAGATTTGTTTCCGGTCTCAGGCTACGGCTCGGACGATGCGGGCCTGTTCGAGCAGGCCGTGGCGATCCGGGAGAAAAACAGCGGTCCTGCCGATCCGCGCACGGCCGGGAGTCTGGCGAATCTTGCCGCCGTGCTGACGAGCGCGGAGGACTACACACGAACGCGACCGCTGTTCGAGCGGGCCCTGGCGTCCAGGGAGAAAGCCCTCGGCCCGGATCATCCAGAGGTGGCGGGCGCTGCGACAAATCTCGCCTACGTGCTCTCGCAGGTTGGCGACGGCGCGACGGCAAAGCCGCTCTACGAGCGTGCCCTGAGCATCTGGGAGAAGGCGCTCGGGCCCGACCACCCCAGGGTGGCGACCGCCCTGCTGAACCTGGCGGGCCTGCACTCAAACGCACGTAATTACGATGATGCCAGACCGCTTGTCGCACGGGCTCTGAACATTCAGCTGCCAAGGCTGGGCGCGCACCATCCCGACATTGCCGCTACGCTCACCACCCTCGCGGAGCTGGCGGGTCACGCCGGAGCGACGGCCGAGGCTTTCGAGACTGCCGCGCGTGCCGAGGTGCTCAGTCGGGAACACATGCGCCTCACGGCCCGGACCCTTTCCGAGCGTCAGGCTCTGAGTTACGCCTCATCGAGAGCCTCGGCGATCAACGTGATGCTGAGCGTGGCGTCCATGCGCTCTGGCGGCGGCCCCACGGCCACCGCCGCATGGGAAGCCGTCATTCGCGCGCGCGGAATGGTCCTCGACGAGATGGCCGCCCGTCATCGTGTCGCGAGCGCGAATGAAGATCAGGACACCGCCGTACTGATAAAGACGCTGACGTCAGCCCGCCAGCGGCTCGCCGCGGCGGTCGTACGTGGGATTCGCGACGATCCCCCCGAGCGTTACCGCCGCCTGCTGGACGAGGCTCGCAGCGAAAAAGACCGCGCCGAGCGGGATCTGGCGGAGAAGAGCGCAAGGTTCCGGGAGGACGAGTCGAGAAACCGAGCCGGCCTTCCCGAGATCTCGGCAGCGTTGCCTGCCGAGAGTGCCCTGGTCGGCTTCGTGCGGTATCGCCGTCAAAACGAACCGGCCTACCTTGCCTTCGCGTTGCGCAGCGGCGACAAGGTGCCGGCCGTCGTTCCGCTTGGGAGCGCCGCGAGAGTCGACGGGTTGATCCTGCAGTGGCGGCAACAACTCGATCAGGAGGCCATGGCCGCGGGAAGGGCCGCGAAGCGTGGTGAAGCCGCCTATCGACGCGTCGCGGGAGAATTAGGTCGGCAGGTATGGGATCCACTGCGACCGCACTTGTCGAATGCAACGCGCGTCTTCGTGGTTCCCGATGGCGCCCTTCACCTCGTGAGCTTTGCCGCGCTGCCGGCTGCCGATTCCCAGTACCTTGTCGAGACCGGGCAATTGATCCACTACCTTTCCGCGGAACGGGACTTGTTGCCGACGGAGTCGGGCCGGCTGGCGGGCGGGGGCTTGCTCGCACTGGGCAGTCCTGCCTTCGACGAGTCCACTCCTTCGCCCGGTGCCTCGACGTCGTCGTTCCGCGGCGTGCGGTCAGCGTGCAGCGATTTTCAGTCGATGCGGTTCGATCCGCTCCCGGCCTCCTTGAAGGAAGTGGACCAGGTGGTAACGCTCTGGAACCGGGCTCACGGGGCTCGGGCCGAGGGGGCTCGGCTGCGGAGTGCGACGCGGCCGCCGCCTTCCAGCATCCAGCTGACTGGCGCCGGAGCGAGCGAATCGGCTTTCAAGGCGGAGGCGGCCGGCCGGCGGATCCTGCATCTGGCGACTCACGGGTTCTTCCTCGGCGGGCGCTGTGGATCGGACCTGGAACCCTCGGCAGGGTCCACGGCTGCGGGAGCCTCGGCAAGAATTGCGAGGGAGAACCCACTGCTGTTGTCGGGCCTGATCCTTGCGGGAGCGAACCATCGCGACGTCGCGGCACCGGATCAGGAGGACGGGGTACTCACTGCGGAGGAAGTGGCCGCGATGAATCTCAACGGCGTCGAGTGGGCCGTGCTGTCTGGTTGCGACACCGGCGTCGGAGAGGTCAGAGCAGGCGAGGGGGTCTTCGGCCTGCGTCGGGCGTTTCAAGTCGCCGGCGCGACGACCGTGATCATGAGTCTGTGGCCGGTCGAGGACCAGGCGACGCGCCAATGGATGACGAAGCTTTACGAAGGCCGATTGATGAAGAAGCTCGGCACAGCAGATGCGGTGCGTGAGGCGAGCCTGGCGGCGCTGCGCCAGCGGCGAGCCAAAGGTCTCAGCGCGCATCCTTTCCACTGGGCGGCTTTCGTTGCGGCCGGCGACTGGCGCTGATCCCTATCCTTTCCCCTCCCGTTCCGTCGCGCCCGCCTGATTGATCCTGCCATTCAGCCCACCCTGGGACCACCTGCGCTGCCGCGTGCAGGAAATCTCTGTCACGTTCCAGCCCGGGAAGCCACTTAGTCAAGGAACAGGAACGAATCGCCGGCGGTCCGCGAGAGGGAAAGCTATGCAAACTCATGTGCACGGTACGGTCGGCGCATCGGTCGCCGCGATGGCGTTACTGACGGCGCTGCTCGTGCCGCAGCATCCTGTCGCCGCCGCAAAGCCAGGCGGCATCACCGATCTCGGCACGCTCGGCGGCGATTATAGCGATGCCTTCGGGATGAACAACGATCCGGCCGTTGTGCAGGTTGTCGGTCAGAGCAGAACGGCAGCCGGCACCGTCCACGGATTCTTCTGGACGCCACCGGGCCCGATGGTCGACCTTGGCACACTGGGCGGTCCTTTTAGTCGTGCATCGGACATCCACAACTCCGGCCAGATTGCGGGCGTCAGCGACGACGTGTCGAGACAGCGCCGGGCGGTGGTCTGGACGATGAACGGCGGCAGTTGGGAAATTGAAAATCTCGGCAGCATGACGGGCGCGTGCTGCTCCGCCGCCTACGGTTTGAATCACGGAACCCCGAGCGATCCGGCCGCGGTCGCCGTCGTGGGAAGCAGCATCACCAGCTCCGGTGAGAGTCACGCCGTGGTCTGGACGAAAGCCGCGACAGGATGGGCCGTCCAGGACCTCGGGACGCTGCCTGGCGACGTAGGCAGCGCCGCCCACGATGTCAACGTTCGCGGAGCGATCGCGGGCCTGAGCAGCAACATGACCGGCGCTGCCAGAGGATTTCTGTGGACCGCGGCCACGGGAATGGTCGCGTTGCCCACGCTGGGCGGCGAGACGTATGCCCTGGCGATCAATGACAACGGCGATGTGGCCGGCCTGAGCACTGGCGCCTCGGGCGATCGTCACGCCGTCCGGTGGCGGTCTGCCGCGAACTGGGCAATTGAAGATCTCGGAACGCTCGGCGGGTGTTGCAGCGAAGGCTATGGCATCAACAGTCCTGGAGACGTTGTAGGTGTCAGCAATGTCAGCCGGAGGCGCTCAGGTCTGCAGCACGCGTTCCTCGCGACCTCGTCGATGAGGGATCTGGGCGCGCTCCAGGGCTCGAGCGTGGCGCGGGACGTGAACGATTTCGGCAGTGCCGTAGGCGCGAGCGGCGGCGCGTCGCTGCACGCCGTGCTGTGGAAATTGAATTAGCGAGTGGTGCACCGACGTCATCCAGGGAAAAGACCATGAAGAAGCTCGCCGGTGTGCTGTTCGGCCTCGCCGCGTTGCTCGCGCCGGTTCCCGGTATCCAGAGTCTGGCGTCCGCTCAGGCGCCGGCCGGGATGATTGCCTACGATTACTGCCAGATGTACGACTGGGACCAGGGAATCGTATGTAGCGTGTACCTCGAGAACGGAGCCTACGTCGGCGCGGGCACCGACCCGTCGTGGTCTCCAGATGGATCGCGACTCGCGTTCGCCGGATACGACCAGCCGGGAATCTTTGTGCTGAACCTCGCCGACTGGTCGGTCACCCACCTCCCTGTCATCGGCGGGTCGCCCGCCTGGTCGCCGGATGGCCAGAAACTCGCGTTTGCGGCCGACGAGCTGTACGTGATGGGCGCTGATGGATCCAACGTCGTCCGGCTCACACAAGGCGTCGGATTTTTCGGACAGCCGGCCTGGTCCCAGAATGGCCGGTCGATCGCGTTTGATTGCCAGATCGACGCGGGTGATCAGGACATCTGTGCCATCCAGGTTGACGGCACAGGTTTGGTCCGACTGACGAGCGATCCGGCTTGGGATTCTGGTCCAGCCTTCTCGCCGGATGGTTCGAAGATCGCGTTTGCCAGGTCGACGTTTTTCGAGAACACCCGGATCGCTGTCATGAACGCAGACGGTACTGGACTCACCCAGATGGGCCCGGATGGCTTCCAGCCCGCGTGGTCGCCCGACGGGACGCGGATCGCCTTCGTCGTCCCTTTTTGGGGGCGCCTGCGAGGCGGACGGTCGTATTTGTGCTGACACCGTCTACACCAGTAACGTGGACGGCACGGATCCGAGGGGGGTCGCGATCGGGAATCATCCCGCGTGGGCGCTGTCAGCGCGGCCTGTCGCCCAGTTCCTGCGCGAGCTATGCCTGGACCTTCGGGGACGGGACGAACGGTTCGGGCGTCACCCCGAGCCGGACGTACGCGGCAGGGGGCACCTACACGGTGACACTCACCGTCACGGATAACCGCGGGGCGGTGAGTTCGCGTGCCCAGAGCGTCACTGCGGTGGCGCCGGAGATGCACGTGGGCGATCTCGACCGCGCGAGCACCACCCAGGGGAGCACGTGGACGGCGACAGTAACGAACACGGTCCACGACAGCACGCACCTGCCCGTAGCCAATGCCCTGGTCAGCGGAGCCTGGACCGACGGCCCTAGCGGCTCGTGCACCACCACCGCCACCGGACAATGCGCTGTGAGCAGGTCAGGAATCCCGAAGAAGACAACCAGCGTGAAATTCACGGTCACGAACGTCGCGCGCGCGCCTTTTGTGTACAAGCCCGCGAGCAATCACGACCCGGACGGCGACAGCAACGGAACCGAGGTCACCGTCACCAGACGATAGGCCGGTTTACGGCGCGTCGAGGCGGGTTGGAGTGGAAGCACAGTGAGATCGGAGGAGGTCCCCATGCGTGTTCGTCGCTTCGTCGTCTTCGTCATCGCGGTCGTCCTTGTTGGGTGGGACGCGGCGAGATTCCGGCTTTCGGCTGAACAGGGCGGCTCGCCGATCGTCGGCGCCGCGGCGTGTGTCGCGGATTTCCCCACGGCCGCGTCCCCCGATCCTCGCGCCACTGTTGTCATGTGCGGCCTCGACAACCCGCGCGGCCTCACGTTCAGCCAGTTCGCGCTCTACGTCGCGGAGGCGGGGAAGGGTGGGCTGGGACAGGCGGCACCACTCCAGTGCTTCATCGGTCAGGCGGGAGGGACGCGTTGCTACGGGCCGAGTGGCGCGATCAGCCGGCTGTCGAACGGCGTGCAGGAGCGGGTCGCGACCCGACTCCCATCCCACGCCAGTCTGACGGGCCGCGCGGCGACTGGGCCCCACGACATCGCGCTGGTGCGAGGTGCCGATGTGACCCACGGTCTCGCGCGACGGCCGGGTTCCCAGGACTGCCACCCGGGGTGCGCCTACGTGACCATCGGGCTGCAGCAGCCTCCGAACTTCCGTGAGCGGTATCCGTTCCTGGCCGGCTTCGCCCGGCTCATCGAAGTTTCGTCGACCGGGCAGTGGCGCAACGTTGCCGACCTGGGTACGTACGAGGCGGAGCACGATCCGGATCAGGAGTACTACACTCCAGCCAAACTGGACAGCAATCCATATGGCCTCCTTGCGGAGCCGAGCGGGCGCGCCATCCTCGTCACCGATGCGGGCGGAAACTCGCTGTTGCAGGTCGATGCGAACGGCGAGACGTCGACGCATGCTGTTTTTCCGCCGCACCCCGCAGGATCACGCGACGACTCCGTCCCGACTTCGGTGGCAGTCGGACCGGACGGCGCGTACTACGTCGGCGAGCTGACCGGATTTCCACTGATTCCGGGCATCTCGAACATCTACCGTCTTGGCAGCGCCGGTGATCCGCCGGACGTGTGCCTTACCGGCTTCACACAGATCATCGACCTCGACTTCGACAAGCAGGGTAGCCTGTACGTCCTCCAGTACGGGGGAACCCTCTACCGCGTGACTCCGGACAGAAGTGCGGCTTCAGAGGGGGGCCATCAGCGTGGAATGTGTGGGCGGTACGCCGCCGGCACGCAGGAAGTGATGGTGACCGGGCTGACCAACCCGACATCGGTGGCGGTCGGTCCAGACGGAGCCGTGTACGTCTCCAACCGCGGCACCCACCCAGCGACAGGCCAGGTGATCCGGTTCGATCTGCAGGACCAGTGAGGGCTTGAGGCCGACGGCGGTGAGATTCCCTTTCAGGACCTGCTGAATCTGCGCCAGCGCGTAGTCGTTCTCCTCGACCGTGTTCGACACCACACCATCAGCCGGTTCAGGACGAAGTCGTCCTCCGCCGCGGGCCGCGGGATCCGGGCGACCTCCTCGCCAGGCACGGCGGGCACGATCCTTGAGCGCAGCCAGCCTGAGGGGCACACGCGACGACCGAGTCTTCGGCGCAGCCAGGCTGCTGCGACGGCGATGCGCCGCGCGCGCACGGCTTTCGTAGATTCGCACCAGTCTGGAGCGACTACGGCTGAAATACCTTGACAGCAGGGCACGTCCGGAGCGAACGTACCCCCGCTTCCCCCAGCGTTTCGAGTTCCGACTGATGCCTGATTCCATCACCAATCCTGGCAGCGCTGCGCTGTGGTTCGGTATCGCGTTCGTCGTCCTGGCAGCCGCCGCCATTGCGTTCTTCTGGCTGAGGGGGCGCGCGATACCCGGGGCCCATGTATTCCTGGCAAGCCGGCTGAGCCACGGGAACCTGCTGTTTCCCACCCAGGTCGGGGTGACCGAGACGAGCGTCGTCCACTACACCCCCGAGTGGGTCGGTGGACGTGAGCAATCGATGCACCTGGCTCACATCGCGTCGGTGGCGATCGACCGGAATCTGTTTTTTGCCGACGTGATGATCGAGAGCTCAGGCGGAGCGAGCCCGGTTCGATGCCACGGGCACCGCAAAGCGGATGCCCTGGAGATCAAGAGGCTCATCGAGCAGTTCCAGTCCGACTACTACCGCAGCCGCGGCGGCCCGGCGGCGCAGGTCGAGGTACCCCGCCCATCATGACGCCGGAACACACCGCCGCCGCGCGACGGCCCGATCCCGCCGAGGCCGAGGCGCGGTTCCACGCGCTCGTGCAGTCGCCGCTGCGCGCCGGCCTGCTCCGGTTCCTCTGTGCCCGTCCCGAGGAGTCGTTCGACGTCGAAGCGCTGATGCAGACGTTCGGGCGGATGCGGCTCGACATCGAGAACTGCCTGCGGGAGCTGGTGACGTTCGGCGTCGCCCGGAAGCTCGCTGAGCCCGGTACACCGCGGTACGGCCCCCAGCAGCCGGCGACCGACAGCATGCGTGAGCTGCTGGACGAGTTCCTGGAGCGCCGCGCGACAGTGAGCCACGAGGACCGGTCTCCCTCGGTCCAGCGGTTCCGCGAGATGATTGGCCGGGACGAGAAGATGCTGGTCGTCTTCGAGTGGATCCGGACCGCCGCGAAATCCGACATCTCGGTCCTGATCCTCGGCCCCACAGGTTCCGGCAAGGAGGTCGTGGCGCGGATGATCCATGAGCTCAGCCGGCGCGGAACGAACAAGTTCCAGGGCGTGAACTGCGCCGCGCTGCCGGACACGCTCTTCGAGTCCGAGCTTTTTGGATACGAAAAGGGAGCGTTCACCGGCGCCACCGACCGCAAGCAGGGCCGGCTGGAGATGGCGAACAACGGGACGCTGTTCCTCGACGAGATCGGCGACCTCGCGCTCATCGGTCAGGCCAAGCTCCTGCGCGCGCTCGAAGAACGCCGCTTCGAGCGCCTGGGCGGGAACGACTCGATCGAAGTGAATTTCCGCCTCATCTCCGCCACCAACCGCCCGCTCGACCAGTTCGTCCGCGACTCACGGTTCCGCGAGGATCTCTACTACCGCGTGAACGCGTTCTCGATACGGCTGCCGTCGCTGCGTGAGCGCACGACGGACATCCCGGTGCTCGCGCAACGCTTTCTCTCGCGCTACTGCGCGGCGAACGGCCTGCCGCTCGACGGGAAGAGCTTCGCCAAGGAGGCCACCGAGCTGCTCCTGCAGTATCACTGGCCGGGCAACATCCGGGAGCTGGAGAGCACGGTCGCGAGGGCGGCCCTGTCCTCGCCAGGCCGCGTGATCCGGGCGGCCGACGTCGAGTTCCTCCACGCGAACGAGGCGCACCCGGATGCCCCGCGGCAGCGCCTTCCCTCGCTCGCCGATGCGGAGCGCGCGCACATCGTACGCGTGCTCGAAGCCGTGAACTGGAACAAGAAACAGGCGGCATCGGTTCTCGAAATCAGCCGGGGCACGCTGTATCGCAAAATCGGCGAGTACGAGCTCGAAAGCGAGCCGCGACCGGGAAAGGCCGCCAGGCCGGCGGGTGACTGACGGGAATACGCGCTCACGAACGATTTTCGTGTGCAGAGGCGGCGCAGCCGCGAAACGCGTCCTGCCAACCTTGCTAGGGAGTGTCGCAAAACAGCACACACTCGTGAGCGGCCTGAATTCCGGCACTAGCACGCCGGAGGCGAAAAGACGATATAAAACCTGATTGGACGGCCGCACCGTGCGCCGTTGCCCTGGGCGAGCGGCGGGCAGCCGCCTTGCACAGCCGCACATGTTAGGGATCGTCCGTCACCCTGCGAAATGGCTCGACGCACTCTCCTCCTCGTCGTCTTGTTTGTGGCGTCCGCCGTTCCGGCCATTGCGGCCGGACACGGCGGC
>JALZOC010000761.1 GCA_030857365.1 Acidobacteriota bacterium | reverse complement strand
TTCCAGGGGGGCGCGGCGCGGTTGTGGTTCTCTTCCCAGATGCCCATCCAGGGAAAATCCGCCTGCTTCCAGACGTACCCGAACGCCTGGCGCAGCCGTGGCGAGAACGCGATGAAGTAGGCGTGAACCTGCGATGTGTCCATGAGGTGCGCAGTGTAGGCGCCCGACACCGCCGCATCGGTGAATACGCGAAGATCCGCCGTGCCGCCCCCCCGCCGGGGCGCGTGGGGCCAGTCGAATTCGGCCGCGGTCACGAGGTAGTCGGCGCTGCCGAAGTCCGCCTCCAGCACTTTCGAGCGGGTGGCCGAGGCGCGGAACTCGGTCGAGCCGCGCTCCAGGAAGGGGGGCCCGAGCGTGACGTGCTCGGTCCATCCCACCGGACGATCCGTCGCCGTGAGGTTCTCGACCGATTCGCGGATGCGGACCGCGCGATCCTCCAGGTCGATCCGACGCTCCACGAGCAGCGACGATTCCGCCAGCGTCGCGCGCATGGTCAAGCGGGTTGCGGACGGCACGATGTCGTAATTGGCGATGGACGCCTCGCCGTGCGGGTGGAGGCCGGCCGCCTCCTCCTCCGCAGAAGGGCCCCCGAAGATATCGAGGCAGAGGTTGTGTCCCATGATCCCGGCAAGCAATCTCGCCTCGGAATTCTTCCCGTAGGACAGGTCGGACTGCGGATCGAAGCCGGCGGGCTCGATCGAGGGCCACGGGGGGATCCACAGGGCGCTCACGCCGGTTTGCCGGTCGAGGACCTCGGCGATGTGACCGCCCCCTTCGACGACCGTGACGCGGAGCGCGCTGTTCTCGATGCTGGCCGCACGGCGGCCGCGGAAGGACTGGGAAGACATAGCGCCGTATTATGCACCCGCGTCGAAAGGCCCCGAATTTCGGACCCGGCGCACACGGAACACGAGTCGGCCGGCGCGCGGCACGGAATCCGATCCGTGTCAATCTGTGCTCGTCCGTCGTGGTCCGTGTCCGATCCGGAAGACATCGTCAGCGGCGTGACAGCTGATATAAAGTTAGCGGTTGCCAGCATCACGTATGAGCGCCGGCAGACAAATCAGCAACTTGCAGCGGAGATCCAGATGCTCGAGCGGTCGCAGGTACAGGAGGCTATCGACGCAGGCGGCGGGCTGCTCCGGCTCGAGCCGGCATGGGTCCCGCGTTCGTTCATGATTCCAGGACGGCGGCTGCGGCTCCATCCAGACGACTACTACGCGTTCGGCGGGCACCGCGGCGGCATCAACGAACGGTGGTTCTCCTCGACGACCAACGCCGACAACGGCCCCGGGACCCCCGCGGACGAGGGACTCAGCTACGTGCGGCTCCCGACTGGCAAACGCTTTCTCCTGAAGGATGCCGTCGACCGCGCGGGCGATCTGCTCCTCGGCGCCGACGTGATGCAGCGGGAAAAGGGCTGGAATCTGCTCTGCAAATTTTTCGACAATCTCGGCCCGATCCCCCACCACATGCACCAGAGTGAAGAGGCGGCGCAGCGCGTCGGCCGCCGGGGGAAGCCGGAAGCCTATTACTTTCCGCCCCAGTACAATCCCGCGGAGAATCACTTTCCGTACACGTTCATGGGCCTCGAGCCCGGCACGACGAAGGACGATGTGCGGCGCTGCCTCGAGCGCTGGAGCAAGGGGGACAACGGCATCCTGTTCCTGTCCCGCGCATATCGCCTGCAGCCGGGTACCGGGTGGCAGATCGATCCGGGCATTCTCCACGCGCCCGGTTCGCTGCTGACGTACGAGCCGCAGGTCAACAGCGACGTCTTCGCGATGTTCCAGTCCGAGGTCGAAGGACGCATCATCGACTGGAGCCTCCTGGTCAAGGACGTGCCGAAAGAGAACCATCAGGATCTCGACTACATCATCGGCATGCTCGACTGGGAGGCGAACGTGAATCCGCGCTTTGGCGAGAGCAACCGTTGCTTCCCGAAGCCCGTGAAGCCGTTCGCCGAGACCGAGCCCGAAGGGTACCGGGAGCAGTGGGTCACATACGGCACGAAGTGGTACTCGGCGAAAGAGCTGACGGTGCTGCCGAAGCGGAGCGTCACGGTGAAAGACAGCGCCGCCTACGGGATCATCATGACGCAGGGCTACGGCACCTTCGGCACGCTGCCGGTCTCGACTCCCGCGATGATCCGGTTCGGTGCGATGACGGAAGACGAGCTCTTCGTGACCGCCGACGCCGCCCGGGCCGGCGTGCGAATCGAAAACCGCAGCGAAACCGAGCCGCTCGTCGTGCTCAAGCATTTCGGGCCGGGGAATCCTGACAGCCAGGGGCTTTAGGTTTTTGAGCTGAAACTTCCATATCGAAGGACACCGTCGATGACACACCGATTCCCAGCAGTCCACAACGCGATGTGGCCAGGCCTCGTCGGCAAGGGGCCTGAT
>JALZOC010000119.1 GCA_030857365.1 Acidobacteriota bacterium | reverse complement strand
CGCCCGTGATCGACACACCGGGAGAAAAGTCTTCGGGATTCCGCGTGAACTGTGTCATCGGCCGTCAGTGATATAGATGGGGTCGGGTGATCGCAGGAGAGCTATCGTATCATTCCACCGAGCGGCAGTGCGTAGTTCTCGCGCGCGGCCCGACGCCCGATTTGCCCGACAGACGTTCCCATGCCCGTCCTCATCGACGACGAGGATGTGCTGATCGGTGCGGCCAGCAAGCGGCTCGCCGCGCTGCCGAGCCGGTGCGAACTTTCGCCCGCGAGCAGGCGCGCGCGGCGGAGCGCACGCTGCCACTGGTTCGCGCGGACGCGGGTGGGCCACTCCACACAACAGGAACAGCTGACGTAATGGCCTGACCGCGAGGTGTCGATACGGCGGTAGTAGGTGTAGCGTGGCACAAGAACCTGTTCATGAACGGCTGAGGCGGGCGCGCGAAGCGCGCGGCGAGACGATCGGCACGCTGGCACGCCGTATCTGTGTGGGAGAGCGTCTGCTCGAAGCCATCGACGAGGGGCGGTTCGCCGACTTGCCGGGTGGCATCTACGCGCGTACGGCGATCCGGAGGTACGCGGGCGCATTTTCCTTCGACCCCGACGCGGTGCTTGCCGAGTGCGAGCCGGCCCTCGCTGTTGTGGAGGACCCGGTCAGCGCCCTGGCGCGGCTGAAGGGGCTGAGGCCAGCCTCGCCTCCGAAGCCGCCAGCCTCGTTGGGCGCGGAGGTGTCGGTCGACCAGGATCCTGTTCCACTTCCGTCTCCAGCCTGGCGCCCCCTGGCGGCCCTGACGATTGACGGAGTGGTCGTCGGAGCCCTGCTCACGGCCGCGATTGCAGCCACGATCCCCATCTCCGGGATGCGAACCGAGTCGCTGGGGTACTCGGCCGCGCCCGTATTCGGCATGCTCGGATGTCTCCTCGGGATCTGCTACTTCGTGTTCTTCGGAGGCATCGCCTGCGCGACGGCGGGCGAGCGCGTCGTCGGCATGCGGGTCGGCAGACGAAATCCCCGGCCCCTCGACCCACGCACCGCGGCGGTCCGGGCCCTCCGCTGTGCGGCGCGGGACGTGCGGTTCATCCTCAGGCTCGGTGCGTGGGCCGCCCCGGCCGTCTGGCCTGGGGCTTCGGGCGAGCGCCCGGACGGCACGCCGTCGATCGGCCATGCGGCGGGGCCGAGGCGACGCGGGTCAGCCGATGAGGCTGGCATAGAACTCTGCCGTCTGGCGCGCGATGCTCGACCAGCTGAAGCGTTCCTCGACTCGTGCGCGGGCCTTCCGGGCCATCGACTGCCGTCTTTCGGGGTTGTCGAGGAGCGTGTTGACCGCGGTCGCCAGTGCCCTCGAGAACTGCGCGGGATCCGCGGGCTCGACATCCGCCCCCCCCGGCGCGCCCGTCGGTACGAGCAGCCCCGTCACTCCGTCTTCCACCACCTCTGGAATCCCGCCGACCGCGGAGGCGACCACGGGCGTTTCGCACGCCATTGCCTCGAGATTGATGATTCCGAAGGGTTCGTAGACGGACGGACAAACGAACACCGCCGCGTGTGTGTAGAGGGTAATCGTCCGCGGTTTCGGGAGCATCTCGCGTATCCAGACGATCGGGTGCGCGCTTTCCGTCCGGGCACGGGCGACCGCCTCGGCCATCTCCGCGGCGATTTCGGGCGTGTCCGGCGCGCCGGCACAGAGAACGACCTGCGCGCCCGGGCGCAGGTGCCGTATGGCGCGGACCAGGTGTACGATCCCTTTCTGCCGCGTGATCCGCCCCACGAACAGCACGTACGGGACGTCCGGGTCGATCCCGTACTCCCTCAGCGTCGGAGCGTCCGGGCTCGGGCGGTATTGCTCGAGATCGATGCCGTTGTGGATCACGCGGATGCGATCGAGCGGCACGCCGTACAGGTCGTGCACATCCTGTCGCATCGAGGCGGAGACTGCGACGACTCCATCGGCATTCTGATAGGCCGTCCGCTCAATCCAGGTCGACACCTGGTACGCCGTTCCGAGCTGCTCGGCCTTCCACGGCCGGTGCGGTTCGAGCGAGTGGGTCGTGAGGACAAGCGGCACGCCCTGAAGATATTTCCCGATGCAGCCCGCAAGGTGCGTGTACCACGTGTGGCAGTGTATGACGTCGACACCCGCGAGCTTCCCGCTCATCACGAGATCCTGCAGCATCGTGGCGAACAGCTTTGCATGGCGCGGATCGTCCGCATCGAGGGTAACGGGGGGCTGCACGCCCTCGACGCGAAGCGTGCCGATCTGCTCCTTCTGATCCCCGAAGCAGAACACCTCCACCGAGTGACGCCCGCGATCGAGTGCGGCGAGCTCACGCGCCAGGTACTCGACGTGGACGCCGGCACCCCCGTACACGTGGGGCGGGTATTCGTTGGTGAGGATCCCGATCCTCATTGAAGCCTCCTGCTGCGGCGGACAGGACCGTGTCCCCGTCCGGCAAACGGGCCATCTTAGCATCCACCTTCGCCGCGAGGCGGCTACGGCGAGGCAGGCAGCCCGGCGGATAATGGGAGCGATGAAACACAAGTTACGACCTGAAACGTGCCTGCCACGCGATCATCAGGACGCGGTGCTGGTCGGCCGGATCTGGATTCCCGACGTCGGGCCCACCCTGGTGCGCATCCAGGGACAGCAGGTTCACGATCTGTCCATCATCGCGGCGACGTCGAGCCAGCTCCTGGAGCTCGAGGATCCCGCGGCTGCGGTGCGGTCGGCGCATGCCCTTCCCTGCGTGGCCTCGGTCGAGGAGGTCCTGGCGAACTCGCCGGCCGAGGGGCGCGACGGGACCCGGCCATGGTTCCTGGCGCCGTGCGATCTCCAGGCCATCAAAGCCAGCGGTGTCACCTTCGTGGCGAGCCTGCTCGAGCGCGTCATCGAGGAGCAGGCGCGCGGGGATGCGGCGAGCGCCGTGGGGCTCCGCGCGTCGATGGCCGCCGTCATCGGCGACAACCTTCACGAGGTCCGCCCGGGCTCGGCGGACGCCGTGCGGTTGAAGGAGGTCCTGATTGCGCGTGGTGCGTGGTCCCAGTACCTCGAGGTGGGCATCGGGCCCGATGCGGAGATTTTTACGAAGGCATCCCCCATGTCGGCTGTCGGCCTCGGCGCGGACGTCGGCGTGCATCCGACGTCGGCGTGGAACAATCCGGAGCCGGAGATCGTTCTCGCGGTCAGCAGCCGCGGCCGAGTGGTCGGTGCGGCGCTCGGGAACGATGTCAATCTGCGCGATTTCGAAGGCCGGAGCGCGCTCCTCCTCGGCAAAGCAAAAGACAACAACGCATCCTGTGCCATCGGGCCGTTCATCCGGCTCTTCGACGCGTCCTACACGATCGACACCGTCCGGCAGTGCGACGTCGCGCTTCGCATCGAGGGCAGCGACGGCTTCGAGCTCACCGCGCAGAGCTCGATGTCCCGAATCAGCCGTGATCCTCTCACTCTCGTGGAACAGACACTTGGCCCCAACCACCAGTATCCTGACGGGCTGATGCTGTTTCTGGGCACCATGTTCGCGCCCACCGCTGACCGATCCGGCGCGGGCCAGGGCTTCACCCATCTCACAGGTGATATCGTGACGATCGAGACGCCCGGACTCGGGGCGCTCGTCAACCGCGTCGACTACACGAACCAAATCGCGCCATGGACCTTTGGCGCGGTGGCGCTGATGAAGAACCTCGCAACGCGCGGACTTCTCTGACCAGGACCATGGCCAACAGATTTCACAACTTCATCGGCGGGGAGTGGAGCCCGGGCGCCGCGTGGGCGCCCAACCGCAACCCGTCCGACCTCAACGACGTCATCGGCGAGTACGCGCAGGCGGATGCGGGACAGGCGAACGCGGCCGTGGCCGCCGCGCGTCACGCGTTCGCCACGTGGTCGCTCAGCTCGATCCAGGATCGCGCCAGCATTCTCGACAAGGTGGGTTCCGACATCCTGGCCCGCAAGGATGAGATCGGGCGCCTGCTGGCCCGCGAAGAGGGGAAGACGCTGCCGGAGGGGATCGGCGAAACGATCCGCGCGGGGCACATCTTCAAGTTCTTTGCTGGCGAGGCGCTGCGGCTCGCGGGCGAGAAGCTGCCCTCCGTCCGCCCGGGAGTGGACGTCGAGATCACGCGCGAGCCGATCGGGGTCGTGGGACTCATCACGCCGTGGAATTTCCCGATCGCCATCCCCGCGTGGAAGATCGCCCCGGCGCTGGCGTTCGGAAACACCGTCGTCTTCAAACCCGCCCAGTGGACCCCCGGCTGCGCCTGGGTGCTCGCCGAGATACTGGCCGGCTCAGGGCTCCCGCCGGGCGTCTTCAACCTCGTGCTCGGGCCGGGCTCGGTCGTCGGTGACACGCTGGTGAATCACCCCGACGTCACGGCGATCAGCTTCACGGGATCGGTCGCGACCGGCCGCGACATCGCGCGCAAGGCGGTCGCGCGCATGGCGCGCGTGCAACTCGAGATGGGGAGCAAGAATCCGCTGGTCGTGCTCGACGACGCGGATCTCGCGACGGCGGTCAACGTCGCGGTCCAGGGGGCCTATTTCTCCACCGGCCAGCGATGCACCGCCTCTTCGCGGCTCGTCGTCACCGCCGGCATTCACGATCGGTTCGTCGCGGCACTCAGCGGGAAGCTCGCCTCGCTGCGCGTCGACAACGCGCTGACGCCCGGGACCGAGATCGGTCCGGTCGTCGACCAGCCCCAGCTCGAACAGGACCTGGAATACATCGCGCTCGGCCAGCGCGAGGGGGCCCGCCTCGCCGCCGGCGGCGAGCGCTTGAAGCGCGACACGGAGGGCTACTATTTATCTCCCGCGCTGTTCGTGGATGCGACCAATGCGATGCGCATTTCGCGTGAAGAAATCTTCGGTCCCGTCGCCTGCGTGATTCGTGCGCGCGACTACGACGATGCGCTCGCGATTGCGAACGATACGGAGTCCGGGCTGTCGTCCGGCATCGTGACGACCTCCTTGAAGTACGCGTCGCATTTCAAGCGGCACGCGGAAGCCGGCATGGTGATGGTGAATCTCCCCACCGCCGGCGTGGATTATCACGTTCCGTTCGGCGGCCGGAAGGCTTCGAGCTACGGCCCGCGCGAGCAGGGGCGATATGCGGCGGAGTTCTACACGACGGTCAAGACCGCGTACGTCGCGCCGTAGGGGGCTCCCGGGTCGGAGTCCATAAGCCTCCTCGCTCGCACAGCGCAGTCACAGGAGATCACAAGATCAGAAGAACTTACTGATGCTTCTGAACTCCTGGTCTCCTGTGAGTAACTCTGCTGTGAGTAACTCTGCATCGCGTCGGTCCACTTGCAGAATTGGGGGCCCGCTGACGCGAGCCGTGGACACCGTGCGTCCGCGCACGAGATCCGCGAAGCGGCTCACAGGATCGTCGTGCCCCGATCCCCCGCCGCCCGCGACTCGCGGGACGTAGCCGTTGCCCATCAGCACCTTACGACGATCGGCTCGGGCGGTCTGAATCCTGCACAGGGCTCGTTGGCGCCGCGCTGCGAACGCGAGTGCTGAACGAGGCCGTGATGCAGACGAACACCAGGCACGCCAGGCTTGCTTTCCTTGCTCTCGCTTTCACGCTGGCCTTCGGGCACGCCGCGTCCGCGCAGAGCATCGTGGACGCACGGCGGCTCGAGTTCACGCCCTCGTCGGATCACACGACGGTAGGCGCCGATGGCGTTCCCCTCGTCCAGAGCTATTCGCTCGACGTCTTCGTCGCCGGCAGCACGCAGGCTTCGCAGACGGTGAGTCTCGGCAAGCCGGCACCGGCGTCCGACGGCATGATCCGGCTCGACTTCGTCTCGCTCCTCACGACGCCCCTCACGCCGGGTGTGGTCTATGAAACGCGGGTATCGGCCGTAGGTCCCGGAGGAGGCTCTCCGAGTCTCCCCTCGAATACGTTCGGATTCACGGCGCCGTGTGCGCCGGCGATCTCCCCCGCGTCACAATCGTTTGCCGCGGCGGGCGGAAGCGGCACCGTTTCCGTGACAGCGGGCGCAGGATGCGCCTGGACCGCGGCGAGCAACGCGGCGTGGCTGACGGTGACCGCCGGCGGCATGGGCGTGGCCAACGGCGCCGTTTCGTTCGCGGTCGTCGCGAGCACGGCCACCACCCAGCGCAGCGGCACGTTGACGGTTGCAGGCCAGACGTTCACTGTGACGCAGGCCGGCGTTGGATGTGCGTTCAGTATTTCACCGACTTCGCAGGCGTTCGCGGCGTCGGGCGGTACCGGCAGCGTCGCCGTCACGACGAGTGCCGGCTGCGCGTGGACCGCGACGAGCAGCGCCGCGTGGGTCACGGTCGTGACCGGGAGCGGCACCGGAAGCAGCACGGCCAGCTTCAGCGTCGCGGCGAACACAACGGGAAGCGTTCGATCGGGGACGCTGACGGTTGCCGGTCAGACCGTCACCATCTCCCAGTCAGCCGCGGAGTGTGCCTACTCCCTGTCGGCTCCCTCGCAGGCGTTTACCGCCGCTGGCGGCCCCGGCAGCGTGGCCGTGACGACAACCAGCGGATGCGCCTGGGCGGTCACAGGTGGGGCGTCATGGGTCACGGTCGTGAACGGCGCCAGCGGGACCGGCGGCGGGACGGTGAGCTTCAGCGTCGCGGCGAACACCGCGACGACGAGCCGCATTGCCACGTTCCTGATTGCGGGAACGGCCTTCACGATCACGCAATCAGCGCCGTGCATCTTCTTTGTCAGTCCGCTCAACCTCTCCCCGTCAGCCGCGGGGGGCGCCGGCACGCTGACGGTGACGACCCAGGCGGGGTGCGCCTGGTCCGCGTCTACCAGCACGTCCTGGATCACGGTCTCCGGATCGGGAACGGGGTCGGGAACCGCCGCCTACACGATAGGTGCGAACACCACGACCGCCTCCCGGACGGGCGCCATCCTGGCGGGTGGACAGTCGGTCCCCGTGACACAGGCGCAGCCGCCGGCCGCGGCGGCCCCAGCGGCTCCAACGAACGTGCGCGTGATCGGAAGCTGAGCGGGATCTGCCGCAGGCTTCCGATTAGATGAAGCCCTTCAGGGGGACCGGCCGTGGCGCCCGTCCCGCCGACCGCACCTGCCGTCCGGGCGCCGCAGGGGATGTCATTGCGCAGGTCTGCTCCCCGGCGACGTTCACCGGCCAGCGCTCCACGCGCTCCTCACCGGCCGTCCAGCGCAGCTTCCGATTCGCTCGCGCCCGGTTCTGCGAACGGTGTGCGGCCGCGCGGCCAC
>JALZOC010000118.1 GCA_030857365.1 Acidobacteriota bacterium | reverse complement strand
CCACGTCACAGAGCGATCCGGTCACGCGCGCGATCTTGCGGCGGCGAGTGTGGCGGCCGGCGCACGGCTCGTGATTGTCTGGGGAGGGGACGGCACGCTCAACGAAGCCGGCGCCGCCCTTCTGGGCTCCGACACCGCACTCGGCCTCGTGCCGGCGGGCTCCGGGAACGGACTCGCCGGCGCGCTGAGGGTGCCGCGCGATCCGCGCGCCGCGCTCGCGGTGGCGTTCGACGGCCGCACGCGCACGATCGACGCGGGGATGATGGCCGGGCGCGCCTTTTTCAACATCGCGGGGATCGGATTCGACGCGTGCGTCGCGAAGCACTTCAACCTCCGCGCGGCGGGGAGCCGCGGCGCCTGGCCGTACATCGCGCTCGGCGTTCGCGAAGGCTGCCGCTACGGCGCCTCCGATTATCGCCTTCAGCTCGACGGCGTACCGCGCCCGGTGCGCGCGCTGCTCATCGCTTTCGCGAATGGGCGCGAGTACGGGATGGGGGCGCGCATCGCGGCGGGTGCGGAGCTGGACGACGGCCTGCTCGACGCCACAGTCGTCGAGGAACGCTCCGTGTTGGCGCGCTTCTGGCACGCACGGCACCTGGTGACCGGCACAACTCACCTCGCTCCCGGGGTCTTCTCCACCCGCGTGACCAGCGCCTCCGTGGAGGCGGACGGACCGATGGAGTTCCACGTCGATGGCGAACCGGGCGTGGCGGAAGACCGGATTGAGGTGCGAATCCTCCCCGGAGCGTTGAAAGTGCGAACCGCAATCCTCGCGGGGGGATCCTGAATGCGTACGGACGAGTTTCTTCAGGCGGCAAGAAATGGACAGACCGACCGGCTCCAGCATCTCGCGGTCGAGGACCCTTCGCTCGTGGGTGCGCGCGCGGCCTCGGGCGAAACCCCGTTGATGGCCGCGCTCTACGCCAAGCAGACCGCCGCCGTGGAGTGGCTGGTCGCCTCCGGCGCGCCGCTCGATATTTTTGCCGCCGCCGCGCTGGGGCGGCTCGACAGGCTCGAGACGCTGCTGCCCTCGAGCCCGTCCGGCGGCGCCGGCGTCAACAGCTACTCATACGACGGATGGACGCCGCTCCACCTGGCGGCGTTCTTCGGCCAGCGCGCGGCGGCCGAGCGGCTGCTGACCGCCGGTGCGAGCCTGAATGCGGTCTCGACCAACGCTCTCCGCAACACCCCGCTGCATGCCGCGGTGGCCGGGGGGCACGTGGACGTGGCTCTCCTGCTCATCGACGCGGCTGCCGACGTGAACGCGGTGGACGCCGGGGGCCATACCCCGTTCCACATCGCCGCGGAAGCGGGCTACCTCCCCGTCGCCAAGGCGCTCCTTGCACGCAACGCCGACGCTCACATCGTCGACGCGGAAGACCGTACTCCGCTGTCGCGCGCCGTGGCGAAGGGGCACACCGAGATAGTCGATTTGATCAATGTGAAGGAGTAGGCCAGCCGACACGCCGCGACGATCAATACACGGGAAGGTCCCGCGTCAGGTAGCGGAGGCGGAAACGGCGGCAGACATGCCGTTCTGCCGCCGCGCGTAGGTTCTTTACTCTGTTTCCGACGTCACGGGCAGCCCGTTGAACCACGAGGTCGCGGCCGGTCGGCCGGCAAACTTCACCGGCGGAAGGTCCTGGAACATGAAGTCCCACTTCCACCGCTCCGAAGGGTTCGAGGCCTGCAGCCAGTGTTTCGCTGCCACCGGGCGCGCGAAGGCCAGGCGTGCCAGCCCGGCGTACCGCTCGGTGCCGGTCAGCGCCGCCGCCAGATCGCCGCGAACCGCAGCGCTGCTCGTGTAGGTGAGGCCGACGCCGAGCGCCAGTCCCAGGTTCACGAAGATCTGCCAGTCTTCCTGCGCCTCCCCCGGGGGATTGATGACGCGGGCCGCTCCCTGCAGGCGCCCCTGGCCGTTCACGTAAGCCCCATCCTTCTCCACCCACGCCGCCCCGGGCAATACGACGTCGGCCGCCTGCGCAAGAGGCGTCATGAGGACGCCCTGGACGATGAGCAGCGGCAGTTTCCCCGTGCGCCGTGCCTCGATCACCCACGACAGATCGCCCATGTACCCCTCGGGGCCCGGGTCGAAGACGTGCAGGGCCTGGACGCGCCCCTCTTCGACGTCGGCGCGGAAGGCGGACACGTCGGCTTCGCCCTCCGCGGTGACCTTCACCGGAAAGCCGAGGTCGCGTGCGCCGTTCACGTTCGGCGCATCGACGGGAGAAATCTTGAACTTGGCGTTCGGGGGCTGAGGCTTCCGGCGATAGCGCCAGCTGATCGCGACTCCGCTTTCCGGCAGGCCGAACGCTCCGCCGAGCCGGCCGACGAGATACAGCTCCTCGAGCGAGGCATGAGCCGAGACCAGGAACCTCAGCGCGGAGGGTCCGCCGGCCGCAAGGACGCGCTCGGCCGTCCTGGCGATGGCCGAGCTCCAGTCGGCAGGCTCGAGCGCGCCGCGCTCGCTGCGCAACAGCGGACGCTGCAGCCGCTCGTCCCCTTCGATCCACTGGTAATCGAACCGTCCGATGTCGCACATCCAGTAGTCGTTCACATCGGGGTTGAAGCGCGGGGTGGTGCGGATCAGCTGGGCGCCCTTCGCCCACTCGGGCTTCGCCTTGATCCACGCGGTCGTGTTGCACCCCTTCTCGCACAGCGTGCAGATGGTGTCCACGGCGTCGGGGTTGTCCCACGGGCGGGACTTGAAGCGGTAGTCCCGCGTCGTGATGGCGCCGACGGGGCACACGTCCATCAGGTTCCCCGACAGCAGCGAATGCACGCCCTCTTCCTGGAATGTGGCGATCTCGCTGCCGTATCCCCGGTCCGCGATGCTGATCTGCGCGTCGGTGTCGATTTCCTTCATGAAGCGCACGCAGCGCGTGCACAGGATGCAACGATTCCGGTTCAACATCAGCGTCGGGCCGAAGTCCACGTCGGCGCGAACGCCCTCCCCGTCGAACACGCGGCGCGGGAACTCCATCCGGCTCTCGTTGGGCCCGAAGCTGTAGGAGAAGTCCTGCAGCGGGCACTCCCCTCCCTTGTCGCACACCGGGCAGTCGAGCGGGTGATTGATGAGGAGGAACTCGAAGACGCTCGCTCGCGCCTCCACCACATCCGGAGTCTGCGTCGAGACGACCATCCCCTCGGCGACGGTCGTCGAGCACGAGGTCTGCAGCTTCGGCATCTTCTCGACTTTGACGATGCAGACGCGGCAGGAGCCGTCGATCCCGAGGCCGGGGTGGTAGCAGTAGAAGGGGATCTTGATGCCGCTCTCGATGGCCGCCTGGAGGACGGTCTTCCCCGTATCGGCCGTGACCTGCCGGCCGTCTATCGTCAGCGTGACGGTGTCCATAACCTGTTGATTGTACAATTTCCTGCAGCTTTCGGGGTTCAGGTTTTGCGGGGTTTCCGTTTCGCGGCGGCGGTCCCGGACCGCGTCATTTCTCAATCACGGCAAGAGCGCCGCTGTCGGCGTTGGCCGTGATCGACCGGACGGCACCTTTCAGCGGCAGCCTCCGCTCCGTCACCTTGTCGGCCAGCGCGACGATGACCTCCTCGGTGCTGCCCGAGGCGTACACGATGGCGATCGTGATCGGCACGTCCACGGGGTCGGCTCGCTGCTCGAACCGGAGGACGGCCTCCCCGCCCGAGACGTGGCTGGCGAACTTCACGCGGGGGATCGCCGTCCCGTAGATCCAGACATCAAAAAACCGCGTCAGGTCCCGCCCGGCGGCCTTCTCCATGACCTGACGGAAATCGTCCGTCCCGGCTTTCTTGAACTTCCACTGCTCGTAGAACGAACGCACACCCTGAAAAAACGCCTCGTCGCCGACGAGCCGCCGCAGCATGTGCAGGACCATCGCGGCCTTGTTGTAGATGACGGACCGGAAGACGCGCTCGTCGCCGCGGATATGCCCCAGGCGATAGCCCAGGTAGATCGGCCCCTGACTTGATGCGGCGATTGCCGTGTGCCGCATCTGCCGCAGCAGGTTCGGCAGCACGTTCTGCTCGAGATCCTTCTCCGCGTAGAGCGCCGCGAAGTACTGCGAGAAGCCTTCGCTGATCCACTGCTCGTGGTAGTTCTTCCACCCGACCGCGTGGCCCCACCACTGGTGCGCGACCTCGTGCGCCAGGAAGAACGTCGGATAATTGTCGAAGCTCACCGGGTCGTTGCGCCACATGAATGCCGAGCCGACCACCACCTGGTTGAGGACCGCGAAGTACGGCGGGCTGTGGCCGCCCGGGCGGTCGCTCTCGAGAAGGCCGAGCGTGAAGCTCGGGTACGGCGCGTCCCCCACGAGCGACGCGTAGTACTTGAACACGGCGGCCGTCTTCCCCGCCATGTCGCGGACCCGCCCCCGCTGGCGGGGGCTGCTCTGAATGCGCAGGGTGACCTCCCGTCCGCCGGCGTCGATGCGGGACGAGTTCGCCGGGTCCAGCCGGCTGATGACGACGGCGAGGTATCGCGACGGGCTGGACGCATCGAACAGGAACGGCGTGCGCCCCCGCGGGGCCTCCGGCGCATCACCAGGCGGCGCAACCGGCTCCCCTGTCGCAATCACGTCGAACTCGGACGGCACCGTGATGCGCAGCTTCGCCGTCGCATAGTCGGTCACGCTCGACTGCGGATACCAGTAGCTCCGGTTGCTGTACAGCCATCGCTGCTCGATCGGCACGTAGACGGGTTCGTGGACCTCCTGGGCCACCTGAATCGCCTCCCGATCGAAGACCTGCGGCGCGATGCGTCCGCCGTATCGGACGGTGATCAGGAGCTCGGCGCCCGGGTTCAACACTGTCGGAAGATTCACGATGACGCTGTTCTGGCCGATCACCCGGAGGTGCAGGAGCCGCCCGAACGCGGGCGAATAGACCCCGCGCACCGCGACCGAGTCGGCGAGCCGGAATGACAGGGACGACAAGCCGCGGGCGACGCGGAGCCGGACGGTCGCGTTCCCGATGATCGTTCCGCGATCGGGAGTGAACTCCGCGTCGATGTCGTACGACAAAACGTCGTAATCGGCGTCGTCGCTCTCGCTATAAAACCGGCCGCGCTCCGCGAGCTTCTCGGCCGACGCATACACGGAGATGTTGCGCCGTTGCTTCCGGTCGAAGAGCGTGATGTCTTCGGCTTCGCTCCGCGATCGCGTATACGTCAGCGTGCCGAACTTCCGCGTGCGCAGCTCGCCGATGAAGTCGCCGGGCGACGGCAGGAGCGACCAGCGATCGCGGCTGAGGTCGCTCAGATCGACCTGGAGCGCCCGTCCGACGTGTTCGTTGAAGACCGAAGTGGCCGCCCGCAGATCGCCGGGGAGGACCGGCCGGGCCGTGAGCGCATCCGCATTCACCCTGGAGGCGAACTCGCCCGGATGCAGGCGGAGGAAGGCCATGTCGATGTCGGCCGCCAGCGACTCGTCGCCGCAGAAGATCTTGACCTGCGTGCGCTCGGCCGGGTCGGCCGGGGTGAATCGGATGCGTCCGCGCCCGAGCAGCACGAGCGCGGACGGCCCCTCGGCTGTTTCCGCCACGAACGCGCGCCCCGACGCCATCTCGATGACGAGATCGGGAGCGTGGACGGTCAGGTTGTGGATATCGTACTGTTTGGCGGCGTTGAGCGACAGACGGTACAGTCCCGAGATGACCGAGAGCCGCACGACGGCGGCGATGCGCCACGGATCGGCGGCCGCCGGCCCGGCGCGGACGTCGATCCGCCAGGTGCCCAGGCGCCCTTCGATGCCCCGCTCGCTGAAGACTTCCACAATCAGCCGGTGCCCTCCGCCGTCCATGGGAGCCCGGTCCCGCTCGTTGAGCACCAGGCGGGTCGGAGCCGGGTTGGTCAGGGTGTCGGCGAAATCCTCGAAGCTGGAACGGCTGATCCCGGGATCGCCAAGGGCGAGGATGCCTTCGGCGCTGGCGGTGGCCGCGGCCTCCTCCAGGCGCCCGACGAGAGTGCTCACGCCATCCGGCCCCGGCGTCTGCCCCCTGGCGGCGCCCGCGTACACCGGCAGCACGAGGAACAGCGCGAGAGCGACCGTCGCGCGAATGCGGGCACCGGACATGGAACGTCCATTTTAGCCTTCGTCCGGCCGCGATGCGTCCAGATCGGGGGGTGCTCACCCGCGGTGAGAGGACCGGGCCAGAGAGGGTGAGCTGGATCGCGGCCGCGACGATTGCGGCGGCGCTCTACGCGTTGCTCGTTGCATGGACAGGCGGGTTCGACCTCCGGCCTGGCGGTGCGCGCATTCGCTCGACCGCGTGGGAACGCCCGGCGCTCGCCGCGGCCCTGGGGTCGGCGTGGCTGTTATACGTCGGACGACGGCCACTGGCTGTTGCCTGGGAGTCCGCTACTACGCGAGCCGGCCGACGCTGCGCTGGGACCTTCTCGCCCCGTCGCATCTGGACGACGCGGTGCAGGCGTTTCCACGGCGGCAGTCCCGCCCACTGGGCGTCGGCGACGCCCCGCGGGAAGAACCCGTAGGCATCGGGTGTGTCGTGCGTGAACAGGCGCTGCAGATCTTCGCGGGAGAGATCATGCGTGTAGGTGTCGAACAGCTCACGGGCGCGATTCACCGTGAGGCCTCCACGGACGCCAGCCCGCAGACCCGATCACGACAGGACTGCCCATATCAGCGCTCACAGGAGCTTCAGCTCCCGCCCGACCTTCTCGAACATATCCAGGGCGTACTGCAGGTCCTCCGGCGTATGGGTCGCCGTCACGATCGTGCGCACGCGGGCGCGATCCCTGGCCACGGTCGGAAAGGCGATAGCCTGCGCGAAGACCCCCTCCGCGAACAACCGATCCGACAGCGCGCTGGCTCTCGCGCTGTCGCCCGTGATGACGGGCGTAATCGGACTTTCGCTGGGGCCCGTATCGAACCCGAGGCGCTCCAGTCCCGCCTTGAAGAAGCGCGTGTTGGTCCAGAGCCGTTCGATGATTTCCGGTTCGGACGTCAGGACGTCCAGCGCGGCGATGCACGCCGCGGTGACCGAGGGCGGATGCGATGTCGAGAACAGGAAAGGCCGCGCCCGGTGCTGCAGGAACTCGATGAGGTTCCGGTTGCCCGCAACATAGCCGCCGAGAGCCCCGACCGCCTTCGACAGCGTGCCTACCTGAACGTCCACGCGTCCGTGCACGCCGAAATGGTCGATTGTGCCGCGGCCGTTCGCACCGAACACCCCGCTCGCATGCGCGTCGTCGACCATCATGATGCAGCCGGTCTCCTCGGCCACG
>JALZOC010000760.1 GCA_030857365.1 Acidobacteriota bacterium | reverse complement strand
TCGCACGGCACGCCCTCCCGTGTCGACTGGAACACGACGCGCTTACCGTCCCTCGAGAAGTAGGCCTCCGCGTTCTCGCCACCGTGGGTGAGCTGACGGATATTTGAGAGGTGCTTCTCCGTTGTCAGTGGCTGTTGCGTCGGGGGCACGCCCGAGCCGCCGGAGCCGCCGGAGCCAACGAAGAACAGAACGGTAGCTATCGCGGTAAGCAATACAGAGTTGGACATGGAGTATGGGGACGCTCGAGCCTTCTGGTGAAAGCTCAAGATTAGCTGGTTTTTGTCCACGTGCGCACGCGTTACCCGAGCGCGGCGAAGGACTTGCGGCAAATGGGGTCAGGCCCCCTGTGACATAGGGGGCCTGACCCCATCCGGACCGGCCAGCCGGATCAGCGGCGCTTGCGGCCCTTTGCTTTGGAGGTGCGCCCGCCCCTGGCTTTCCTGGAACCGCCGGCGCCCTTCTTTGCGGCGCCCTTCTTCGCGGCGCCCTTCTTCCTGGCCGCCTTCTTCCCGGCTGGCTTCTTCACGGCTGGCTTCTTCCCGGCTGGCTTCTTCACGGCTGGCTTCCTGGCGGCCGCTTTCCTGGCCGCGGGTTTCGTCGCCGCAGTTTTCTTCGCGCCGCTCTTCCTCGCAGCAGTCTTCTTCGCAACGGTCTTCGTCACCGGGGTCTTCTTCGCTCCGGACCTCTTCGCGCGCGGGGCTTCGGACTCCCGATCCACGGGCTCTATCTCGCCCGTCGCTACCCAGCCGCCGCCGACCTCCTCACCTTCCACAACACTGGCGTGCTCGTCCTGGGTGCCGTCGCCGGTATCGTTCCCGGCGTCGTCCATCCCAACGTCGTCGTCTTCGTCGTCGTCCATGTCCGCGCCCAGCGCGAGATCATCATCCTGATCGGCCATGCAGTCCCTCCGGGTGAAACAATAATTCATTCCGGGCCCTCTAAGTCTCCGGGAACCGTCAACGGCACCTCTCCGTAGATTACGAAGGCGTTCGTAGATTCGGTAGGCGGACGCCCGAGGAGACATCTCACCATGCTGGATACCTGGCTTCAGGACGCGCGCTTCGCTCTCCGGCTGCTGCGCAAGAGCCCACTGTTTACCGTCACCGCAGCGATGTCGCTGGCCATTGGCATCGGCGCGAACGCGACGATCTTCTCGGCTGGCAGCGCCATGCTGCTTCGCCCGATGCCGGGCCTCGCAAATCCCGAGCGGCTCGTCGACGTCGGGCGCGTCACGCGCGGCGCCGGCTTCGACACGGTCTCGTATCCCAATTACGCGGACCTGCGGGAGCGGACGACATCCTTTACCGGCCTGTACGCGTATGAACTCGAACCGACGCCGATGAGCCTCGGGGCGGACGGCGGCGCCGAGCGGGTCTATGGCGTCGTGGTCACCGCGAACTATTTTTCCGTGCTCGGGACACCTGCCCACCTCGGCCGCCTGCTCGTCCCTGAGGATGACGGCGCGATCGGCGCCAACGCGGTCGTCGTCCTCAGTCATCACCTGTGGGAGAGGCGCTTCGCTTCGGATCGCGACATTGTCGGGCGATCCATTTCCATCAACGGGTTCCCGTTCACGGTCGTCGGAGTCGCCGCACGCGACTTCCAGGGGACGACGGTGCTCAAAGGCGATCTGTGGTTGCCGGTCACGATGCTGGCGCAGGCGATGCCGAGCCGTGGCGGCGGCTCCCTCTTCACCTCGCGGCGATCGACGTGGCTGTTCATGGGCGCGCGGCTCAAGGATGGCGTCAGTGTCGAACAGGCGAACGCGGAGCTGGCGACAATCGGGCGCGCTTTGGAGCAGGCGTATCCCGACTCGAACAAGAGCCTCGGGTTCCGCGCCGCACCGCAAGCGGTTGTTCCAGGCGTTACCGGCATGATCGCCGGTTTCCTTGGCCTGCTCATGGGGATCGTGACGCTGCTCCTCCTGATCGCGTGTGTCAACCTCGCGGGGATGCAGCTCGCGCGCGGCGCGGCGCGGTCGCGCGAGATGGCGGTGCGCGTGGCCATCGGGGCCGGCCCCGGACGGATCGTCCGGCAACTGCTCACCGAGACGGCCGTCCTGTTCGTGCTTGGCGGGGTCGCCGGTCTGCTCCTCTCTCGCTGGCTGACGGCACTCCTCCTCACCGTCCTGCCGCAACTGCCCGTCCCGATCGCGGTGGACCTCGCGGCTGACTGGCGCGTCGTTGCGTTCACCGCGGGCATGTCGCTCGCCGCAGCGATCCTGTGCGGCCTCGCACCCGCGCTCCAGGCGCGACGCACCAGCCTGGTGCCGTCGCTCAAGAGCACCGCACTCGAGTCCGGCGGTTCGCGTCTGCGCATGCGCAGCGTTTTCGTGGTCGGTCAGGTCACGATGTCGCTCGTGCTGGTGATCGCCGCCGGGCTGTTCATGCGCACGCTCGCGCAGG
>JALZOC010000759.1 GCA_030857365.1 Acidobacteriota bacterium | reverse complement strand
TTCCTTCCGGTTCCCTCGTCCATTGTCTCCACGGCGGGTGGTGCGCTGCTCGGCTTCTGGGGGGGCGCCGTAGTGATCTGGATCGGGATGACGATCGGGTGCGTGATCGCGTACGCGTTCGGCGCGTATGCCGCGGCGCCGGCTCGGAAGCTCGTGGGGGGCGACAGCCTTGCGCGCGCGTCGCGGGTGATGGAGCGATACGGCCCCTGGGCCATCGTGATCTGCCGGCCGATTCCCGTGCTTGCCGAATCGAGTGTCGTCTTCGCGGGGCTCGTCCGCACTCCGCTGCCCCCCTTCCTGTGGCTGACGGCGCTCGCCAACCTGGGCATCGCGATCGCGTACGCCGCGGTCGGTGCGTTCTCGATGCAGGCCGGCTCGTTCCTGTGGACCTTTGCGGGCGCGATCGCGCTGCCCGGCGCCGCCCTTCTCGCCGGAAAGCGCTGGATCGGGCGCCGCGGCGACACGCGGGGCTGACCAGCCTCCGCCCGCCGGCTACGGCGGTCCGCCGAAGCATTGCGAAGGCGGAAGCCCCCGCGCGACCGGCACGAGATTGGCACGCTGGGCTCATCGATGCTCGCGACTGGCAATTCTAAAGAGCCCATGTCCCGCACGCTGCCACCGGAGTGCGCCTGATGTCTACTGCTGTACTTGTCACCGGGGGGACGGGCTATGTCGGAGGACGACTCGTGCCCGTCCTCGAGGCCGCCGGCGTCCGGCTTCGGTGTCTCGTCCGGAATCCGGCCGCGCTGACATCGCGTGTCGCGGCGTCGACTGCAGTCGTCGGAGGCGATCTGTTCGATCCAGCGTCGCTCGACGCTGCCCTCGCCGGCATCGACGTCGCCTACTACCTCGTGCACTCGATGGGGGCCCACGGCGGGTACCTGGACAAGGATCGCGTGGCGGCGCGCAATTTTGGCGAGGCGGCACGCCGGGCGGGCGTGCGACGGATCATCTACCTGGGTGGGCTCGCGACGGGAGGCGAGGCGCTCAGCCCGCATCTCGAGAGCCGACGCGAGACCGGACGGCTGTTGAGGGACAGTGGCGTGCCCGTCGTGGAGTTCCAGGCGTCGGTCGTGATTGGGTCCGGAAGCCTTTCGTTCGAGCTGATCCGCGCGCTTGTCGAGCGCCTGCCGGTCATGATCTGCCCGCGGTGGGTCTCCACCGAGGCGCAGCCAATCGGGATCGATGACGTGCTCGCGTACCTGGCGGCCGGGCTGCGCCTGCCTGACGGCGGGAGCCGGACATTCGAAATCGGTGGGGCCGATCGGGCGAGCTACGGCGACGTGATGCGGCAGTACGCACGGCAACGGGGCTTGAAGCGCGTCATGATCTCGGTCCCGCTTCTGACGCCCCGTTTGTCGAGCCTGTGGCTGGGCCTCGTGACGCCCGTCTACGCCCGGGTCGGGCGCGAGCTGATTGCGGGGCTGAAGAACACGTCTGTGGTCACCGACCCCGCGGCGCTCTCGGTCTTCCCGATCAGGCCCGTCGGACTGCGGGAGGCGATCAGTCGCGCCATCCGCTACGAGGACCGCGCGTTCGCCCTGACGCGATGGTCGGACGCCCGTTCCTCGGGCGGCGAGTGGCAGTTGCCGGCCGGGGCTCGATTCGGCAGCAGGCAGATCGACGCACGGCGTCTTCACGTCGCGGTGGACGCAGAGAGAGCGTTCGCGCCGATTGCGGAAATCGGGGGAGGCCGTGGCTGGTACTACGCCACGTGGCTGTGGCGGATCCGAGGCGCGATCGACCTGCTGGTGGGCGGCGTCGGGATGCGCCGAGGGCGGCGCGACCCCCATGCGCTGGCCGTAGGCGACGCGCTCGACTTCTGGCGGGTGGAGGCCTACGAACCGGGTCGACGGGTGAGGCTCGCGGCAGAAATGAAGCTGCCTGGGCGCGCGTGGCTCGAGTTCGAGGTCGTCCCGGCGCCCGGCGGCGCCCTCATCCACCAGACCGCCGTCTTCGAACCGGTTGGACTGCCGGGCCTGCTCTACTGGTACGCGCTCCTGCCCGTTCACGGGCTGATATTCGGAGGCCTGCTGCGCGCGATCGCCCGGCGTGCCCTGGAAGCCCGGCCCTCGATATCCGTGGCTGATCATACGAAGTGTTAGGATTCCACACGGGCCGGCGATGCCGCCGGCCGGCGCGCGCGTCACCGAGGAAGAGGAAAAGCATGAGTGACAAGGACAAGGTTCTGTATACACGCCGCGACTTCGGGAAGCTGACGCTCGCCGGGCTGCCAATGGCGCTTGCCGTTCAGGATCTGCATGCCTTCGCCGCGGTCGACTCGAAGATCAAGGGCGTCCAGATCGGCGCGATCACCTACAGCTTTCGATCCTTCCCGAACCCGGCCGACATCATCACGGCGTACGAAACGATCGGGCTCAGCGAGATGGAGCTGATGGCCAATCAC
>JALZOC010000005.1 GCA_030857365.1 Acidobacteriota bacterium | reverse complement strand
TACGTCGGCAGGAGCGAAGAGTACGGGAGGCAGAAGCGAGCCGAGTACACCGAGGTCGACTATCACGCGCCGTCAGACCAGATCAAACCGGACTGGGACTTCTCCGGCGCGGTCGAGGACGCCCAGCTGTTCTTCGCCGTGGGCTACCGCGTCGCGAACGCGGACATGATTCCGGAATGGAGCGAGGGCAACGAGTTCAAGGCGAAGCGGGATCAGACGCTGAACACACGATAACCGGCACGACCCGGAACGCCGGTTCGGCCGCACAGCTGCGCGCGACGCGCGCAAGAAGGACAGAACAATGCCATACCCCGAATATCTGATCGCGCCGATGCGCGGTGAAATGACCGAAATGGGCGCCACGGAGCTGCGGACCGCGGCCGCCGTGGACGAGACGGTGAAGAACAGCAGCGGCACGGTCCTGCTGGTGGTGAACTCGGTGTGCGGGTGCGCCGCCGGGAAGGCGCGTCCCGGGCTCGCCTCGGCGCTGCGGAACACGAACCGCCCTGATGTGGTGGCCACCGTGTTCGCGGGTGCCGACATGGAGGCGACCGATCGGGCCCGGCAGTTCTTCACGGGTTACGCCCCGTCGTCCCCCTCCATCGGGCTTCTGCGGGACGGCCAGCTGCTCTACATGATGGAGCGGAGCCAGATCGAGAGCCGGAATGCGGAGATGATCGCGTCGGAGCTGACGCAGGCCTTCGACAAGTTCTGCGTGAAGCAGACGGCCTGATCCGCGCTCGCCCCCCCGGGCTAGCGCTCTTTGGGGTCTTCGAGGTAGGTGTAGCCAGCCAGGCCGTCTTCGTAGAACTGCAGGAGACGGCCTGACTCTTCGTAGCTGATCTTCCCCTCGCGCACCGCGAGCTCGACGTCGCGCCGGAGCTTGCGGACGAGCGTCTCGGCGTCGAACTCCACGTAGTCGAGCACCTCCTTGACGGTGTTCCCCTTGATCACGGCGTCGAGCACCACGCTTCCGCGATCGTCGAGGCGGACGTGGACGGCGTGCGTGTCGCCGAAGAGATTGTGCAGGTCGCCGAGGATTTCCTGGTATGCGCCAATGAGGAACACGCCGAGGTAGTAGGGGTCCCCGTTGACGGTGTGGAGCGGCAGCGTCCGCTTCACGTCCCGCCTGTCGATGAACTGATCGATCTTCCCGTCCGAATCGCAGGTGATGTCGCCGAGCACGGCGTGATGACTGGGCGGCGTGTTGAGCCGGTGAATGGGCATCACGGGAAACAGCTGCTTGATCGCCCAGCTGTCGGGGCAGGACTGGAACAGCGAGAAGTTGCAGAAGTACGTGTCCGCCATCGTGTCGTCGAGGCCCTGCAGATCTTCCGGCACGTCGTCCATCTGCGCGACGAGCTTGCGGAGCTTCACCAGAATCGCCCAGTAGAGATTCTCGGCCTGGCAGCGCTGCTCGAGCGGCAGATATCCGCCGGTGAAGAGGTTCAGCGCCATGTCGAGCGCCTGCTGGGCGTCGTGGAAGCTCTCGAGCGCGTTGCGCGCTGTGAGGTTCTGATACGTCTCCAGCAGATCGATGACCGGCTGCTCCGCTTCGTCCGGCTTGATGGAGTCCGGAATCTTCTCGTCGCCGAACGACGAGACCCCCAGCACATTGAAGATCAGGACGCTGTGGTACGCGACAATCGCGCGGCCGCTCTCAGAGATGATCGTGGGATGCCGGACCTTCTCGTCGTTGCAGACGGTCTGGATGTGGTACACGACGTCGTTCGCGTACTCCTCGAGCGTGTAGTTGACGCTCGACTCGAAGTTCGTCTGCGATCCGTCGTAGTCGACCCCGAGGCCGCCGCCGACGTCGAGGAATTCCAGCCCCGCGCCCGCCTTGACGAGCTCCGTATAGACGCGGGCCGCCTCGTTCAGCGCCCCCTTGACGATCCGGATGTTCGGGATCTGGCTGCCGAGATGAAAGTGCAGGAGCTTGAAACAGTCCTGCATGCCACGCGCTTTCAGCTCATCGAGCCCGCGGAGCACCTCCGCGACCGTCAGCCCGAACTTGGATCGATACCCCCCGGACCCCTGCCATCGCCCGCCGCCGCGCGCCGCAAGCTTGACGCGCATGCCGATCTGCGGCCGGACCCCGACCTTTTCGGCGTACTTGAGGATGAGGCCAAGCTCCGTGTATTTTTCGACGACCGGAATGACGTTTCGCCCGATCTTCTGGGCCAGCATCGCCATCTCGATGAATTCCGCGTCCTTGAACCCGTTGCAGATGATCGGCGTGTCGTTGTAGGCCTGCGCCATCACGGCGAGCAGCTCAGGCTTGGAGCCCGCTTCGAGCCCGAAGCCGTACTCCCGGCCGAAATCGAGCACTTCCTCGACCACCTGGCGCTGCTGATTGACCTTGATGGGGTACACGCAGATGTACCTCCCCTCGTACTGGTGCTGCGTAATCGCCGTGCGGAACGCATTGTGGATGTCGCCGACGCGGTGGCGCAGGATATCGCTGAACCGGAGGAGGACGGGGAGCCCGATCCCGCGCAGCAGCAGATGGTCCGTGAGCTGCTTCAGGTCAATTGAGCGCGCCGGGTCCTTCGTGGGATGCACCAGCATGTGTCCCGCCGGCGAGATCGAGAAGTAGCCCTTTCCCCAGCGGTCGACCTCGTACAGGTCGGTGGCGTCGCCGACGGTGAAAGCCTCACCCGTCTTCCAGTTGCGGTGGCCGCGAGTCGTGGCACTGCTCACGCGAACATGATACACACGTTTTTTCCATCATCGCGCCGGAATCCGCTGCAGGGGGCCTGTGGATCCGGTTCATGCCTGCCGCCGGCGTCGCACGTCGCCCGTGCACGTCGCACGGTGGCACGGTTGCACGTGGACGTTGCCGTGGCACGTGCCTGATCGGTGTCCGCATCCGGTCGCCCGGTGTTCGCGATCGCGCAGACCTGCGCCTCTCCGAGCGCTCCCGTCTGCGCGTCTCACCCTGCCCTGCCGTTGCACGCCCGCTGCCGTCCCTGGGACGAAGGGGCCAACCCGGGGACGAAACGCGCGATTTCAAGGACGGGCGGCAGTCCGGCGGGGGCACCCCATTTCGCGCACCGGCCATGAGCGCGCTCGTGGCCAGCCACGTGCACCTGGGAAGAAAGATTGTGCAAGACGAAAGCGCTGTCAGCTACGTCTAACCGTCCGACATGCGGCATGTTCGGCCCGCGCGACTTCACCATGAAACCTCCCGCGGATAGACGGCTCGACGTCAACGGCAGCGGAGCGGACCAACCCGCTCCGGCGCGCCCGCGCTATGGGCTGCGGTGGCCGGTCGTGCTGATCTCGGCCGCGCTCATGACCGCCATTTCATGCGTCCTGGCGCTGCGGCTGACCGACTCACCCGGCACGCCGGCCGCGCACGCGGGTCCCCTGCTGGTGCTCCATGGCACCGGGTGGTTTCTCTGGGCGCTCTTCACGCCGGCGATCGTCTGGCTGTCGCAGCACTTCAGGCTCGAGCGCGGACGGTTCGCGCTGGCCCTGCTCGTCCACGTGCCAGGGATGGTCCTGTTCGCCTCCGCGCACGTCGCCTCGATGGGCGCCGTGCAGTGGTGGCTTGCGCTCTCGGCCGGGCAACCGTTCTCCTGGTGGGACGAGGTGAAGCGATCCGCTCTCCAGAATCTCAATTGGGAGCTGACGACGTACTGGGGCATCGCCGGCATCGGCCACGCCGTGCTCTATTACCGGGAGTCGCGCGACCGCGCGATGCGTGCGTCCCGGCTCGAGACGAAGCTCATCGACGCACAGCTGAACACCCTGCAGCACCAGTTGCAACCGCACTTCCTGTTCAATACCCTGCACGCCATCTCCACCCTGATGCGGCGGGACGTCGACGCCGCGGACCGGACGCTCCTCCGCCTCAGCGATCTGCTGCGGATGACGCTCGACAGCGCCAGCCAGCAGGAGGTCACGCTGGCGAACGAGCTCGACTTCGTGGCGAAGTACCTCGAGATCGAGCAGGTCCGCTTCGCCGACCGCCTGAACGTCCGCTACAGCATCGCCCCCGAGGCGCTCGATGCGCTGATCCCCTCGCTGCTCCTCCAGCCGCTCGTCGAAAACGCGATCAAGCACGGGGTGGCCAGGAAATCCGGACCCGGGCACGTCGATATCAGCGCACGGCGCGATCACGACAAGCTGCGCGTCGAGATTCGCGACGACGGGGCGGGGCTGTCCGAGAGCGCGCTGTCCGCACTGCAGAAGGGCATCGGCGTGTCCACGACACGCGCGCGGCTGCAGCACCTGTTCGGGGCGGACTTCCGATTCGAGTTCCACCGGCGGGAGCCCGGGGTTTCCGTGGTGGTGGCGCTGCCCTGGCGAATGGAGCGGCGCGGAGAACGTCCGGGTGTGATCCTCGGCGATCGGTCGGCGCACGCTGCGACCGCGGACGCCGCGGAAAGCAAAAGCGCTGGATTGGACAGAATCCGGCTGGCCCCTGGGTAGCGGACCCTGGTCATGAGAACAGGACACGAACATGAGATCACGGACATGAAAAAAATCAGGACACTCGTGGTGGACGACGAACCGCTCGCGCGGGAGCGGTTGACAGGGCTGCTGTTCAATGAACCCGACATCGACATTGTCGGCCAGTGTCGCGACGGCGAAGAGGCGGTCACCTCAATCGTGGACCTCTCGCCGGACCTCGTGTTCCTCGATGTGCAGATGCCGCAGATGGGCGGCTTCGACGTCATCGAGGCCGTCGGCAACGAACGGATGCCCCTCGTGATCTTCGTGACGGCATACGATCAGCACGCGCTGAAAGCGTTCCAGGTGCGCGCGCTCGACTACATCCTGAAGCCGTTCGACCGTGAGCGCTTCAGCGAGGCCCTCCAGCGTGCGCGCAAGCAGATCGAGCGCGACGAGACCGGCGATCTCGGCCGCAGGCTGCTGGCGCTCGTCAAGGACCTGCGCAAGGATCAGCCCAGGTCGGAACGCCTCGTCGTCAAGGCGGGGGGGCGGTTGTTCTTCCTGCGGGCCGACGAAATCGACTGGATCGAAGCGGCCGGCAATTACGTGCGGCTGCACGTCGGCAACACCTCCCATCTCCTGCGGGAGACGATGAACGCCATCGAGGGGCGGCTCGATCCCGAGAAATTCTTCCGCATTCACCGATCCCGGATCGTGAACATGGAGCGGATCCAGGAGCTTCAGCCCTGGTTGAACGGCGAATACTCGGTCCTGCTGCGGACCGGCACACGGCTGACGCTCAGTCGCGGGTATCGCGAAAAGCTTCAGGATCGGCTCAGGGCCTGAGCCCACTCATGCTTCGAGACCTGCTCCGGGGGTTTCGGGGCCCTTACCTGCCCCCCGGCATCCTGAAGAGCGCATCGTCGAGGGGCACGTTGAACTCCACCCGGTCGAGCGTCGTCGAGGCGCTGACCGTGCCGTCTACGAGTTGCCGCATCGTGAAGGGAATCATCCTGCCGTCGACCTCCCGGTAGTCACCCAGCTCGGTGACGATCGTCGCCGGCCGTTCCCCTGGGACCGTCACCACGATCGCGCTTTCCAGGCCCGTGGAGGCATCGACGTAGTAATCGTGGGGCGGCCCCCCCTTCTTCGTCACTTTCAGGTGGAAGACGTCCTTCCCGTCGCGCGTTTCCCTGCCGATCAGTACGACGGAATGCCCCTTCTCCTTGTAGTCCACGAACACGCTGTCGAATTCCGCGTCCTGCCTGGCGTACGCGGCCTGCGGGCCCGGCGCTTCCTGCGGCGGCATGGTACCCCTCGCCATCCACAGCGTCCGCCCGTCGAAGGCGCTGACCATCGTCTCCCCGTTCACGACCTGCTCGCGTCGCATCATGTTCGGACGCTTCGCCAGGGTCGTGATCGTTGCCGTCTTCGGCGCGGCCCCAGGGTCCTCCCTGGCGGTTACGCGGCCTGTCATCCTCACCGTCGAGGTGGCTCGAATCTTCTCGAGCCCTCCCTTCGCCTTCAGGTTCAACCCGATGATCCCGTCGAGCGTCTGTGCCGCGGCCGGCGGCGAGACGAGGACCAGGGCCGCTGCCATCAGGGTAGCGAACACGGGGAAAGTGCGGCGCATCAACGGACTCCTTTGCGGGGCAGGCTGGCGAAACGATTGTCCCACATCCATGGGTCCCGCCCGGCCGCCGTGCGCCGAGTGATGCCGGCCCCCAGCCCTGGCGGAGGCTGTGTCGGGCGCGGAACGGTAGGAAAGCCCGTACGTACGAGGACGCATGAGGCACACATGCCCCATGCGTCCGTCAGATTGCTGGAGGTGCGTCGCGTCAGACGCGGCGGCGGACCATCATGCGGTAGATCGCCAGCAGGAGGATGGCGCCTACGATGGACATGATGTACCCCGCGCCGGCGCTCTCACCCGCGGTGTTCCCGGTGAAGGCGCGCCCGATGAACCCGCCGATGAGCGACCCGGCGATGCCAATCAGCATCGTGACGATGAACCCCCCCGGGTCTTTGCCGGGCATCAGCAGCTTCGCGATTACGCCGACCACCAGTCCGAACACAATCCACGACAGAATAGCCATCGCTCATCCCCCCTTCGTTCCTGAGTGGCTGATATGCAAGTCAGCGACCAGAGCGAGACGAAATGGAAGAGCTGGCGACGCTTCAGGCGTGTGCGCGGCGGTCCTGAACGGCGAACAGCGTGGGCACGCGCTGCTGCAGAAATGCGGTCGCGTGGGAGCCTGGCGACGCCCCGCTGGCGACGGTGGACAGCGTGAAATACACAAGCCCGGCAACCCCGGTGCAGGTCCAGAACCCGGCGCCGGCGACGGCGGAACCCACGGCGGCGAGACCAAGCGTGGCGGCGACGTCGATGGTGGCCGAGACCGCGCGCGGGGCAAGGCGAATTCGCCGGGCCCTGGCCTCAGCCTTGCGCTCCCGCGCCACCGATCGCCGGTCCCCCTGGGGCGGCAGCAGTGAGGCTTCGTCCACACCGTCCGGATTGTGGCCGATCAGTTCCGCCTGCGCCTTGATAATCCGCGCAACGCGGCGGTCCCCGATATCGGGGAACAGGCGGCAGAACTCGTCGACGACATCATCGGCGTCGAGCCCGATGGCCTTGGCGTAGTCACGCACGAACGCACGCGCGAAGATCCCGGAGGGCCACTTCGAAAAGTCGTTACGTTCGAGGCCAATCCAGAGATCGGCCCCGACTTTCGTAACGGTGACGATAGTGCCGAGGGAAATGCCGCGACGCTCACGTTCGCTGCGTAACCGTGGACCAAACGTATCGTGTTCCGACATAGCGGGCCATGTGAGGCAGCAAATCTCAGGCCGGGCGGCAGAGCTCGAATTTCGCGGCGTTTTCGCCGATTGCACGCGACTGCACGCACGCTTTCGTCACCGACATCCAGATCCGTATCCGGATTTTTGGTTCGCTGTTCGTCTTTGCCTTTCGGCAGGGCGCTTGACATGATCCCGTTCATGCCGACGTTCGCCCTGACGCTGCACGCGCGCTACCGCTGCCGGAGCAGCGGCGAGTGCTGCGCCACGTGGGCCGTGCCGGCGGAGCCGCCCGTCCTTCATGTCGTGCACGCCCGGCAGATCAGGCGCAGCGGATTTCACGGCGCCCTGTTCGTGGAAGGGGCGAGTCCGCAGGTCCGGGGCATCGAAGGGCCGGCGCGGCGATGAAGACCACCGCGCTCGAGCGGTTCCTGCGGTACGTCACGATCGACACGCGGTCAGACGAACAGGCATCCACGACCCCGAGCACGCCAGGCCAGATGGTCCTGCTCACACAACTCGCCGCGGAGCTGCGGGCGATCGGGCTCCACGACGTCACGCTCGACGAGTGGGGCTACGTCATGGCGACGGTTCCGGCAACCGTCCGCGGGCGCGACATCCCGGCGATTGGCTTCATCGCGCACGTCGACACGTCGCCGGAGATGTCCGGCGCCGGCGTGAAGCCGATCGTACACGCGTGCTACGACGGCCGGGACCTCGTGCTTCCGGACGATCCCTCGATGGTGTTGCGGACCGCCGACGATCCCGCGCTCCTTTCGCAGATCGGCAGCGACATCGTCACCGCGTCGGGGCTGACGCTTCTCGGAGCGGACGACAAGGCCGGCGTGGCGGAGATCGTTGCGGCGGCCGAGTACCTCGTGGCCCACCCGGAAGCGCCGCACGGTGTGATACGCATCGCGTTCACGCCGGACGAGGAGATCGGGCGCGGCGCCGATCGCTTCGACGTCAGTCGATTCGGGGCCGTGTGCGCCTACACGGTCGACGGCGGCGGCCGCGGCGAGCTGGAGTACGAAAGCTTCTCGGCTGATGCCGTGACCGTGACCTTCAAGGGCTTCAACACGCACCCGGGGTATGCGAAAGGGCGCATGGTCAACGCGCTGCGCGTCGCGGCCGACTTCATCGCTCTGCTGCCCCGGACGGGCATGTCTCCGGAAACCACTGAAGGGTACGAGGGGTTCCTCCATCCGTATCAGATGCACGCGGGGACGGATCGGACGAGCGTGAAGGTGCTGGTGCGCGACTTCGCCACGGCGGCGCTTGCGCACAAGGAAGCGCTGGTCGAGGACCTCGCTCGTGCGGCGGTCGCGGGTCACCCGGGCTCGTCGTTCGAGCTGACCGTGGAGCAGTCGTATCGAAACATGCGGGACGTTCTCGAGCAGCACCCCCGGGTCGTGGACTATGCACGCGACGCGATCCGCCGTTCGGGCCTCGAGCCTGTCGAGCGCCCCATCCGGGGCGGGACGGACGGTTCGCGACTGTCGTTCATGGGCCTGCCGACTCCGAATCTCTTTGCGGGAGAGCACAACTTCCACTCGCGGCTGGAATGGGTGTCGGCAGAGGACATGGACAAGGCGGTGGAGGTGATCGTGCGGCTGTGCGCGCGGTGGGCCGAATAGGGCCGCCGGGAATCAGGCGAGGTCGAACTCCGCGATCACGGGGGCGTGGTCGCTCGTGCCGAACTCGCGCTGCACCGCGCAGGAGCGCACGCCGGCGAAGAGGGACTCGCTCGCCAGCAGGTAATCCAGGCGCCAGCCGATGTTCCGCTGGCGCATGTTGCGCCAGGGGGCCCACCAGGTGAACATCTCGTCGTTGTCGGGCTCGAGCGCCCGGCCGACGTCGACGAGGCCATGCGCGATGATCCGCTCCAGCTGCGCGCGCTCCTCCGGCAGCTGGCCGATGATGGCGGGCTTGCGCTCCTTCGGGTGCACGTCCATCGGCGTTCGCGCGATGTTCAGGTCACCGCAGATGACGATTGGCCGCGGATCGCCGCGCGCGTCAGCCACGAACTGTTCGAGCGCGTCCAGGAACCGGATCTTCGCGGGGAAGTCTTTCCCGCCGTTCGGCACGTAGACGGACACGACCGTCACCACGTCCAGCCGGACGACCACGATCCGGTTCTCGTAGTCGAAGGCGGGGTGCGAGAACTCGGGCCGGGCCGGCGCCGCACGTTTGCTCACATGCAGCCCCACGCCTGAATACCCCTTCTCTCCGTGCCAGTAGCACCAGTAGCCCTCGAGCTCGCACAGCCAGACGGGCAGCTGCCCGGCGGCCGCCTTGATCTCCTGGAGGCACACCACGTCGGGCTGCTCGCGCTCGAGCCATTCCTGCAGCTGCGCCTGCCGCGCGCGGATGCCATTGACGTTCCAGGTCGCAATTTTCATCGCCTTCGGAGATCTTATTGCAAGGTGGGCCGGAGGGTGGTGCGATGACGCTTTCGGACATGCTGCTCTACGCGGGACTCGCGGCCACCGGGACCGTGGCGGCGGCCGGTGGACTCCGGCTGATCTGGCATGCGATCGGCCTCTACCGGATCCGCCGCGCCGGGCCGCGCACGCTCCGTGCGTCGCGTCACGTCCTCTGGCGGGACCCGGGCGACGTCGGCCGCCTCGACATGAGCGCGGGCCCCGGTGGCCCGGGCAGCGAACCAGCGCCCCCCTTCCGCTTTCTGGAGGAACACACCACCGGGTCGCAGCCCTGCGTGTCGGTCACGGATGCGCGTCAGCGTGTCTGGCGCGTGAAGTGGGGAGACGAGGTGCGATCAGAGAACGTCGCCGTGCGGCTCGCCTGGGCCTGCGGATACTTTGCCGAGACGACCTACTTCCTGCCGGGGGGGACGATCGAGGGTGCGACCGGGCTTCAGCGTGCGCGCAGCTGCATCGGCGAGGACTGCCGCTTCGCCGAGGCGCGATTCGAGCTGGAGGACCCCGCCGTCCGCACGATGTTCGAGGAGCACAGCTGGGCGTGGAACGACAATCCGTTCGTCGGCACGCACGAGCTGCACGGCCTGAAGATCCTCGTGATGTTGCTGTCGAACTGGGACACGAAGGATCGACGCGACGTGGCACGCGGATCCAACACCGCCATTTTCGAACACCGCATCTCCCGGCGGCGTCGCGAGGCGCGCTACCTGATTACCGACTGGGGAGGATCGATGGGCCGCTGGGGCGGGAACATCGTGACGCGCGGCCGCTGGGATCCCGCGGGCTTCGCGGCGCAGACGCCGCAGTTCATCACGGGAGTGGACGGGGACACCGTCACGTTCGGCTACGCGGGCCAGCGCACCGCGGATGTATCCACCGGCATCGGGATACGCGACGTCGCCCGGCTGTACAGGTATCTCGGCCGGATCACCGATGCGCAGCTGCGGGCCGCACTCGAGGCCAGCGGCGCGAGCGCGGAAGACAATGCCGCGTTCACGCAGTCGCTGCGCGATCGGATCGTGCAACTCGGCCGCGTCTGCGGGGCCATCGCCAGTGCCGCGTCACCGCCAGAGAGCCCGGCGGGAAGCGGCGAACGAACCAGGCTGAATGATCGCGGGACGGAGCAGAGCAGGCGGAAAGGACGGAGCGCACGGGACGCTTCACCGCGGAGACGCGGAGACGCACGGAGACGCGCGGAGAAATCACAGTGGGTCGCGCCGCGCTCCGCGCCGCCGCATGGAACTTTTCGTTACAGCCTCCGTGCGCCTTCGTGACCTCCGTGCCTCCGCGGTGGAACCTCCCGCGCCCCGGTTGCCCCCGTTCGCGCCTGCATTGACGAAGCCCCACGTCGGACGCTACGCCCGCTGCTCGATGCGGCCCCAGGCGTCCTTCAGCGTCACGGTCCGGTTGAACACGAGACGCGCGGGCGAGGAGTCGGCGTCCACGCAGAAGTACCCGAGGCGCTCGAACTGGTAGCGTGTTCCCGGCGCCGCCCCCCGCACGCTCGGCTCCACGCGCGCGTGCGCCAGGATCTCGAGCGATGCGGGATTCAGATCCGCGAGGAAGTCGCCGTTCGCTCCAGGGGATTCGCTGTTGAACAGCCGATCGTAGAGGCGCACGTCCACGTCGAGCGCGTGCGCGGCCGACACCCAGTGCAGCGTCGCCTTGACCTTGCGGCCATCCTGCGCGTCCCCCCCGCGCGTCGCGGGGTCGTACGTGCAGTGCAGCTCGGTAATCTCGCCGGCGGCGTCCTTGATCACCCCGGTGCAGGTCACGAAGTAGGCGCCGCGCAGCCGGACTTCCCGACCGGGCGCCAGCCGGAAGAACTTCTTCGGCGGATCCTCGCGGAAATCGTCGCGCTCGATGAACAGCTCGCGGCCGAAGGGGACACGGCGCGCCCCGGACGCGGGGTCGTCAGGATTGATGGCGATGTCGAAGTCCTCCGACCGCCCTTCCGGGTAATTGTCGACGACGACACGCAGCGGGTTGAGAACGCCCATCACGCGCGGGACGGTCCGGTTGAGGTGCTCGCGGACGGCGTGCTCGAGCAGCGCCACGTCCACCATGCTCTCGCGCTTGGCCACCCCGATCCGATCGCAGAAGGCGCGGATGGCTTCGGGCGTGTACCCGCGCCGGCGCATCCCGACAATCGTCGGCATCCGCGGATCGTCCCAGCCGGTCACGCGCCCCTCCTGGACCAGCTGGAGCAGCTTCCGCTTGCTCATCACCGTGTAGGTCAGATTCAGGCGCGCGAACTCGACCTGCCGCGGCGTCGCCGGAACCGGCAAGTGTTCGATCAGCCAGTCGTACAGCGGACGATGGTCCTCGAACTCCAGTGTGCACAGCGAATGCGTGACGCGCTCGATGGCGTCCGACGGCGGGTGGGCGAAGTCGTACATCGGATAGATGCACCAGGCGTCGCCCGTCCGGTAGTGATGGGCGCGGCGGATCCGGTACAGCACAGGATCCCGCATGTTGATGTTGGGCGAGGCCATGTCGATCCGTGCCCGCAGCACGTGCGCCCCGTCCTCGAACTCCCCCGCCCGCATCCGGGCGAACAGATCCAGGTTCTCCTCGATCGACCGCGCCCGGTACGGGCTGTCCGTGCCTGGCTCGGTCAGCGTGCCGCGGAGCCGCCGAATCTCGTCGGATGGGAGACTGTCGACATACGCGTGCCCGTCCGCAATCAGATGGACCGCGTACTCGTAGAGCGGCTCGAAATAGTCCGACGCGTACCGCGGTTCGCCGCTCCAGGCGAAGCCGAGCCACTGCACGTCCTCGCTGATCGCGCGCGCATACTCGAGGTCTTCCTTGGCTGGATTGGTGTCGTCGAAGCGCAGGTTGCAGGTGCCGCCGAACTCCCCCGCGACGCCGAAATTGAGGCAAATCGACTTGGCGTGGCCGATGTGCAGATACCCGTTGGGCTCGGGAGGGAAACGCGTCGTCACGCGTCCGCCATGACGGCCGGCATTGACGTCCTCGGCGATCATGGCGCGGATGAAATCGACCCCCGCGGCGGGGTCACGTTCCAGCGCGCCCACCGTCGCGTCGGGCGGGTTCCTGTTCATGGCGTCCAAACGATCATTATACGGGCTCCCGTGCCGGCGCCCGGCACCCAGGGTGCTGTCCGGGTGCGGGGTAAGATACAGGGATCCATGGGGTTCCGCTACTCGCGCCGCGTCCACTTCGCCGATACAGACCTCGTCGGCATCGTCCACTTCAGCAGGTTCTTCCGGTACATGGAAGAGGCGGAGCATGCGCTGTGGCGCGCCGCGGCACTCGCGATCGTCCCGGGTCCCGACGAGGCGGGCTGGCCGAAAGTATCGGCAAAGTTCGACTACAAGTCGCCGCTCCGGTTCGAGGAAGAGTTCGAAGTGGACGTGGACATCGCCGACGTGACGCGCAGCACGATTCGGTACAGCTTCACCATGACGCGTGCCGGCGCGCTGGTCGGAACAGGAACGCTCACGACGGTGTGCGCGCGGTGGCGCGACGGCGGCCTGCAGGTCATCGAAGTGCCACAGGAGATCGTGCGACGGCTTCGAACGGCCATCGCGGAGAGCCCGCAGGGGTGACCCGGACCGTGCTGCAGCCGTCAAACGGCTGCGGCCCTCAGGAGGCGATGGAGTCGTGAACGATCACCTTGCGCCAGAACCGAGCGCAGGTCTCGACGAAGGTGAGATGCGTGAGATCGACCTGGTAGCGGTCGTGCGCATCCTTGTCGCGGAACAGCAGGATCAACGCGTAGGTATACGTATTTTCGACGACGTCGCGGTGTGTGTCGGCCGGAACGCCGACATACCCCTGGTCAACGGTTTCGATGCCCGGAAGAGTGCGGAGCCCCTTGAGCCAGTCCTGACGGTCGGCTTCGGTCAGATCGGGCTGACCCCAGAAGTAGACGGCGTGTACGAACATGCGGCATCGTAACGTACAGGGTTCCGCTCCCGGCTCCTCATGCGTCCAGGCGTGGCAGCGGCTATGCAGCCGCTCATCTTCATGTTCGGATTCTTCTCGAATCGTCTGGGATGCCTTGGGTCGCTCGCCGTGTCGATCGTCGGTACCGTGCTGCTGACGCTGCTCATGCGGGGGTGCAGCTATTAGCTGGAGAGCCACACGACCTGCGCACAATCAACGGGGTATGGAGAAGGATGTCGCGCGGTGGAAGAGCGCGGCTCGTGAGCCGCTCCAGCATCGCCGCCATGGCGGCCGTGCCAATCTCGTGGCAGGGCTGGCGAAGGGTCGTGAGAGGCACGGGCAGCAGGCTCGCGTAATGCACGTCGTCGATTCCCACGATGCGCACATCCTCCGGCACCCCGTATCCCAGCGACTGCAGGGTCTGCATCACGAGTCCCGCCGTCCGATCGTTGGCGCACACGATGGCGTCCGGCCTGTGCGCGCCCATCAGCCGGGTCACGCCGTGCGGCGCGTCACGATCGAGCTCCACGATGTACGCGGGATCCACAGGGGCGCCGTGGCAGTGCAGCGCTTCACGGTAGCCCGCGCGCCGCGCATCCACGGTTGACGCCGAGTTCCGGAAGCTCAGGAACGCGATGCGGCGGGAGCCGAGCCGGAGCAGGTGGTCCGTTATCTGGTAGCCGGCCCGCCGGTTGTCGATCCCCACCAGATCGTGTGCCTCGCGCCAGCCGTAGGGCACGACAGAACGGTCGAGAAGGACGACGGGAATGCCGGCTTTCTGAAGGGCCGCCGTAATCTGCCCGTTCATCGCGTCCTTGTTCGGCGTGAGCTCGAGTGGAGCAAAGAAGATTCCGGCCACCCGTCGCTCGATGTACTGCTGGCACCGCTCCCAGGCGGCCTGCTCCTTCTCGACAGGAGACAGTTCGGGCGCGCCGCCGCCGGAAAGAAAGGCATGCTCCCGCGCCATCGGAGCCGCCGTCAGGCTCCGGGCAATCGGCTCGAGAATCTCCGTCTCTCCCAGGTCGGGAATCAGCAAGCCGAACGAGAGCCGGTCCGGAACCTGCGCGCGTGCCCGCCGGACGTAGGTGCCCGATCCCGCACGCCGCTCGATGAGACCTTCCTGCTGCAGGTCGCGAAGCGCCCGTCCGATGGTGATCCGGGACGCGCCAAACGCCTTGACGAGATTCGCCTCACTCGGCAGACGCTCCCCCGACCCAAGCGCTCCTTCCACGATGTCGGAGCGCAGCGCGTTATACACCCGCCGATATTTCGGTATCGTCGTCAAGCCGGGAGTTGACATGTAAATAGGATATAACAGATTTGCGGCGCTGGAAACATGAATGTCGCTTTTATCAGCCGAAAATGGCATTTTTGTCGCATGCAGAGGTCGCCGCGACGGTTGATCTTGCGGCCTAACCTGATATAGCATTAGGAATGGCCATCACTCACGGCGGCGACTCCCCGAGGCACTTCCTCGTCGCGTCGGACTTCGATCAGACGCTGAGCTTCAATGATTCCGGCACTGTCCTCAGCGAGCTGCTCGGCGTCTCGGCTTTCGAGCGCAAGGTGGAGGGACTGAGACAAAGCAACCTGGTGCATCAAGGAGGGGAGCTCGCCTATCTGATCCGGCATGACCCGGAATTCCGGGGTGTCCGGCGCGAGCACCTGATTGCGGCTGGCCGGGGAGTCCGGCTCAAGGACCACATCCCGGCGCTCGTCGATTTCCTCGCGCACGGGATTGAGGGATACCGCTTCTCCTTCTACGTCGTCTCGGCCGCACCCCGCGAGGTGATCGAGTCGGCGCTCGAGGGAATCGTCGCGGCGGATCACATTTTCGGGACCGAGTTCGACTACGACGAGAGGACCGGAGAGATCCGGTCGGTCCGCCAGGTGCCCGCCGGTTACGGGAAGGTGGAAGTGCTCGAGGCAATCGAACGCCGCCACGGCATCAGCCCCGAGCGGACGGTGTACGTAGGGGACGGAAGCTCGGACGTGCACGTCATGCTCCACGTCAACAACCGGGACGGCTTCACGATTGCGGTCTCGGAGAACAAGTTGCTGTCGCGCATCGCGCAGCGGACAGTCCTCAGCGACAGCGCGCTCAGCGTGCTCGTCCCCCTGCTCCGCCGGGTCGGCTGGCGTTCGGCGTCCATTCGCTCGGTATTCGACTCGTTCGGGCTGCCGCTGCGCGAGTGGGACCGGGTCAGAACCGACTGGCTGACCATTGGGGACTCTCAGCCCCCGGCGACGGCGCTATCGCCCGAAGGCGCCGCCAAGAGCACAGGAATGAGAAATGTCTGACTGGCTCGGCTGGATTGCAACCGGTGTCTTCACCTCCTCTTACCTATTCAAGCGCGCGGATTCGCTCAGGCTCGTTCAGATGATCGCCGCGCTGATGTGGATTGCATACGGTGTGCTCGTCGGCGCCCTCCCCGTCGTCGTCGCGAACCTGCTGGTCCTGGGCGCGGCCGCGGCCGCCACGTGGTCCGGACGCTCGACCACGGACGCATAAACGATCGTCTCTTCATCAGCCTGCACCCCCCTTTGCTTCGTTCGTGTGGCTGTTAGTATGCTCGTGCCGTTCCGGGGGGCCGGGAGCTGATGGCCGCATGGTCATCTGCTGAGAGGAGTGCATGGCGAGCCTGATTGAAGCGATCTCCGTCAAGCGGAAGATGTTCTTCGAGTTCGAGAACGCGCCGTATCACTGCATCGACGTCGAGGTGTCGAAACCGACCGCGCGCGGAGGGCAGACGCTGGTGCGCCTGAAGATGCGGAACCTGCTGACCCGCGCCGTGTTCGACAAGACCTTCAAGGCGGGGGAGAAGTTCAAGGAGCCCGATCTGGTCATGGTGCCGGCCACCTTCCTGTACTCGGACGGCCAGGGGTTCAACTTCATGGACCAGGAGACCTACGAGACGCTCACTCTCGACGCCGGGATGGTCGGCGACGATGCCGAGCTGCTGATGGACAATGTGGCGGTGCAGATTCACAAGTACAATGGCAACCCGATCGGCCTGCAGCTGCCGTCGATCGTCGAGCTGGCGGTCAAGTACACGGAGCCGGGGACGCGGGGAGATACCGCCAGCGGGAGCGTCACGAAAGCGGCCACGCTCGAAACCGGTCTCGAGATTCGCGTGCCCCTGTTCATCAAGGAAGGCGAGAAGGTGAAGGTGCACACCGAGACGCGGGAGTTCGCGGGCCGCGCCTAGCACGCAGCCCGTTCACACGTTGCACGCTGGACGTGGCACGCTGGACGTGGCACGTGGGAAGCCTTGGAGGTCCGCGCCGTGTCCGATGCCATCCGCTTCTACGACAGGGCCCTGGGCCGGCTGTCCCGCCGCGAGCTCCTGAACGTCGCCTGGAAGCTCGGGGTCACCGCGGTCGCCCAGCCGCTGATCTCGTCCCGCGCGCTGGCGCAACCACTCTTCCGGAATTACCCGTTCACTCTCGGCGTCGCCTCCGGCGATCCGTGGGCCGACAGCGTCGTGTTGTGGACGCGCCTGGCCCCGGAGCCGCTCGACGGCGGCGGCATGCCGGCCGTGAACGTGGAGGTCGGCTGGGAGGTCGCCCGGGACGCGGGATTCCAGACGATTGTGCAGAAGGGCACCACCGTGGCGCGACCGGAGCTCGGGCACAGCGTGCACGTCGAGGTCCCGGGTCTGGAGCCGGCACGGGAATACTGGTACCGCTTCCGCACGGGGCGCGAGATCAGCCAGGTCGGGCGCACCAAGACCGCCCCCGCGGCAGGCGCCGCGGTGGACCGCCTGCGGTTTGGCGTCTGCGGGTGCAGCCACTACGAGGCGGGGTATTTCACCGCGTTCGGGCGGATTGCCGACGAGCAGTTCGATTTTGTCTTTCACACGGGGGACTACATCTACGAATCGCGGGCGGACGGGGGCCGCAACCCTGCGCTCGTGCGTCAGCATCGGGGCAGTGAGATCTACACGGTGGTCGATTACCGGAACCGCTACGCGCTGTACAAAGCGGATCGGGACCTGCTCGCGGCGCATGCGTCTGCGCCGTTTGTGACCACCTGGGACGATCACGAAGTGGATAACGACTACGCGGGCGACATCGACGAGAACGACACCCCGCCGGAGGTGTTCCTGCTGCGCAAGGCCGCGGCGTACCAGGCATTTTACGAAACGATGCCGGTTCGTGCGGCCGCGCTTCCGAACGGCCCGCGGATGCGTCTGTACCGGCGGCTTCAGTTCGGCAACCTCGTCGACTTGAGCGTGCTCGACACCCGCCAGTACCGTTCGAATCAGCCGTGCACGCAGGTGACGGCGACCGGTTGCGCCGAAGCGGACGATCCTCAGCGCACCATGCTCGGCGCCGAACAGGAGAGGTGGTTGTTCGATCAGCTTGGCAGCGTCAAGGCGAAATGGACCGTGCTCGGGCAGCAGGTCCCCACCTTTGCGCGCGACGCCGCCGCCGCCAACCCGCAGGGGCGCTTCTCGATGGACAAGTGGGATGGATACACCGCGGCACGCCAGCGGCTCTACGACCGGCTCAGGGAAACCAGGGCGCCCAACCCGATCGTCCTTTCAGGGGACGTTCATGTGCATTACGGTGCGGACCTGAAGATGGACTTCCGGAACGAGGACTCCGCGATCGTCGGCGTCGAGCTCACCAACTCCTCTATCTCGTCCGGCAGCGACGGCGCGGACGTCGCGACCACCTGGGAGACCGTTCGAGCGGCGAACCCCCACCTCAAGTACCACAGCGCGCGGCGCGGCTACGTCGCCTGCACCGCGACGCCCACGGAGATGCGCGCTGACTTCAAGATTCTCGATCGGGTCACGGTGCCCGACAGCCC
>JALZOC010000117.1 GCA_030857365.1 Acidobacteriota bacterium | reverse complement strand
CTTTTGTATCGCGTACGGGCTCCGCACCTGCCGGCGCGACGCCCGGGCGCGCGGCGGTCCGATCGCCGCCCGCTGCCGCCTGCACGTCCCGGAGCATCACGCGGCCGGCATCGCCGCTGCCACGCACGCGACTGAGATCCACGTCCGAGTCTTCGGCCGCCTTCCGGGCGGTCGGCGTCGAGCGGGTCTTCTCGGCTGATACCGCCTTGGCCGATGCGGGGGCCTTCGGTTCCGCTCCCGCGGCCCTTGCGGTTCCGGCGTCCCGCTTCGTCGGAGCCGCCGCTCCAGCGGCGGCATCGTCGATGACGCCCAGCACCTCGCCAACCTTGACGTCTTCGCCGTCGCGGCGATCGATGCGCTTCAGCACACCTGCCTGCGTCGCTGCGACTTCGAGATCGACCTTGTCGGTTTCGAGCTCCACCAGCGGGTCGCCGATCGAGACCGCGTCCCCCTCCTTGCGCAGCCACTTGGCGACACGGGCGTCGACGATCGATTCGCCGACCTCCGGCACGACTATGTTCGACGGCATTTGATCTGTTCCCTGCCTAGCCTTTACTGCTCGTCAACTGGCTGTCCTGGCGCGCCTTCTTCGCCACGGACCCGTCAGCACGTAGAACGGAGGAATCGCCGAAGGCCTGGTTGACGAGCGCCTGCTGCGTGAGCGCGTGGCGGGACACCGACCCTTCCGCCGGACTGGCGCTGCGCGGCCGGGCCACCCGGCGCACGGTGCGGCCTCCGGACAGTTCCTGCAGGTGCGGCCGGATGAAGTCCCATGCGCCCATGTTCTCGGGCTCTTCCTGCACCCACACGACCTCTTCGGCGTTCGGGTAGGTCTCAAGCATGGCGCGAAGATCGCGCATGGGAACCGGGTACAGCTGCTCCAGGCGGCAGATCGCCACATCCTGTCGCGTGCCGCGGTGCTCCGACGCGATCAGGTCCACGTAGACCTTCCCGGAGCACACGAGCACCCGCCTGACCTCTGGCGCGCGGGCGATCGCCTCCTCGTCCTGCAGCACCATCCGGAAACGCCCCTCGGCGAACTCACGGGGAGCCGAGGCCACCGCCGCATGCCGCAGCAGGCTCTTGGGCGTCAGCACCACGAGGGGCAGCGGATCGATCTGCAGCAGCGCCGCCTGGCGCCGCAGCAGGTGGAAGTACTGGGCGGCGGTCGTGCAATTCACGATTCGGATGTTGATGTCCGCCGCGAGCTGCAGGAAGCGCTCCGGCCGGGCGCTGGCGTGGTCGGGACCCTGCCCCTCGTGCCCGTGCGGGAGGAGGAGCACGAGGGACGGCTTTGTGCCCCACTTGCTCCTGGCCGACACGAGGAACTCGTCGATCATCACCTGGGCGCCGTTGATGAAGTCGCCGTATTGTGCTTCCCAGATCACCAGACGCGAGGGCTCCTGGATGTTGTAGCCGTACTCGAAGCCCACAACCGCGTTTTCGGTGAGCGGGCTGTTGTGGATCTCGAACGCCGCCCGCGCCTGCGGCAGCGACTGGAGCGGCACGTGCACGCGACCGTCGCTCGTGTCGTGGAACACGGCGTGACGATGGCTGAACGTGCCGCGCTCGACGTCCTCGCCGGTGAGGCGGATGCTCACTCCGTCGGTCAGAATCGACGCCAGCGCCAGCTCCTCGCCCGTCGCCCAGTCGACCGTGCGCTCGTCGAGAGCCGCAAACATCTGGGTGCGCTTCTCGCGCACGCGTTCGAGCTTGCGATGGATCGTGAGTCCGTCGGGGATCCGGAGCAGCGCGTCGTTCAGCTCGCGCAGGCGTTCGATCGGCACGGCCGTCTCCGCCTTCAGGGCGGCGCCGGGGGGCGCTGGTGCGGGCTCGGGCTCGACGTAGTCGCGCTCGACCTTCAACTCGTCCATCGCGCGCTGCAGTTCGGCCGTGTGCTGCTGCACGAGACTCTCGGCGGTCTCGGCGTCGGTCTCCCCGCGATCGATCAGCATCGCTGCCCATTTGTCGCGAACGGTCGGATGCGACGCGACTTTCTGATACATCAACGGCTGCGTGAACGCCGGTTCGTCCCCTTCGTTGTGCCCGTATCGACGGTATCCGATAAGGTCGATCAGGAAGTCGCGGCGGAAGCGCTCACGGTACGCGGCCGCGAGGCGCGCCGCTTCGACGCACGCTTCGGGGTCGTCCGCGTTCACATGGACGATCGGAATCTTGAATCCGCGCGCGAGGCCGCTGGCGTAGGACGTGCTGTAGGCGGCTTCGGGCCCGGTCGTGAACCCGAGCTGGTTGTTGGCGATGATGTGAATCGTGCCGCCGGTCTGGTAGCCGGGCAGGCGGCCGAGATTCAGCGTCTCCGCGACAACGCCCTGGCCGGGGAATGCCGCGTCGCCGTGTATCAGGATCGGGAGGCTGCGCGTCGGATCGAAGGCGGCGGCGCCAGGCGTATCCACCACCGTACCCGCCGCCCGCGCCATGCCCTCGACGATCGGATCCACGGCTTCGAGGTGGCTCGGATTGGGCGGCAGCGAAACGACGACGTCCATCTCGCGCCCTCCCTTGAGCGCCCGGTGGGCCCCGGCGTGGTACTTCACGTCCCCCGTCCAGGCCATGTCCTCGCGGAACCCCCGCGACGACACCGGCTCCTTGAACTCCGCCAGGATGTGCGTATACGGCTTGTTCAGGACGTGCGCCATCACGTTGAGGCGGCCGCGATGCGCCATCCCGATCAGAATGTTGCGGATGCCGCACTCGGCGGCTTCGCCGATCAGCTCGTCCAGGATCGGCACGAGCATGTCGAGCCCCTCGATCGAAAACCGAGTTTTCCCTGGGAAGACGCGGTGCAGGAAGCGCTCGAACGCTTCGACCTGGCTGAGCCGATCGAGAATCGCGACGGGGCTGATCGGATCGGCCGGCGCGCGAAAACGCCCGCCTTCGGCCGCCTGCCGGAGCCACTGACGCTCCTCGGGCACGAAGACGTGCGCGTAGTCGTAGCCGGTGGTGGAACAGTAAATTCGCCGGAAGGCGGTGATGACCTCCAGCATGTTCGCGGCACCGTCGGCGAGCGGCGACGAAATCAGCGTCGCCGGCAGGCTCCGCAGATCGTCGTCGGTCACGTGATGCGTGTCGGCCAGCAGCGACGGATCGCCGACCCCGATCCGGCTGCCGAGAGGATCGAGGCGCGCGGCCAGGTGGCCGTACATGCGAATCGACTGCGCGAGGCTGACGGCGCCCACCACCTTCTGCAGCGGAATGCCGTCGGGCACCGGCACCGGCTCGGACGGCGGCGTCCACCGATCGAACAGCGCACGCGTCTCCGTGTCGACGGAGGCGGGATCCCGCCGGTACCTCTCGTAGAGCTCGAGGACGTACCCGCGGTTCAGCCCGGTGAACTCCTGCCACCCTGCCATATCTATGATCCTAACCTATGGCACCGGGTTCAGGGTTCAGGGTTCAGGTTCGGGGTTCGGGGTTCGGGGGCGCGAAGCTACTCCGACAGCGCGGGCGGCACGTCCGGCGGCGGGGTGACGACCCGGGTGAACTGGCCGCGCTGGAGGAGCTCACGCCCTTTGCCGCCGCGCCCGGTAATCTCATATTTCGTCGTGCTGATCGTCTGCTCGGCCCCGCGCGTCGTTTCCACGGTCATCAGGTCGCGGTCACCCCGCGACGCGATGAACCCGAGGACGCGGTCCGCGTCCGACGACAGCTTGATGAGGATCACGCCGCGGCCCGGGCCCGACAGGAAGTTCACCTCGTCGGCGCGGCAGAGCATCGCCCGCGCTTCGCGGGTGGCGACAATGAGGATCTCCCCGCCGGTCAGCCGGGCGACACCCACGAACTCCGCCCCGTCGGCAGCTCTCGCGAATCGCCGCCCGGAGCGCGTGCTGGGCTCGGCGAACGGCTCGAGGCTGAAGCGCATGCTGTACCCGTCGCCCGTCACCGCGACGGCATGCACCGGCGGCTCCGCTCCTTCCTTGCGGGGCGTGATGTTGCCGGCCACGCGGGGATCGAGGCTGAAGGCGGCGACGATCCGCTCGCCGTCCTTCAACTTGAAGAAGCGCTGGATCGGCTCGCCGTATCCCGTCGAGGCGGGGATGTCGGTGACCCGCGAGGTATAGGCCACGCCGAAGTTGCTGAAGAATACGACCGACGACCGGGTGCTGCCCGCGAGCGCCGCCATCACGCCGTCCCCTTCCCGCACCCGGGTCGAGGCGATTTCCTTCACTTCCTTCTGCCGCTTCACCCATCCGTCGCGCGACACGAGGACGACGTTGTCTTCGTCGACGATGAAGTCCTCGGCGCTGTATTCGGCCTCTCCTTCATCACTGGAGATTTTCGTGCGGCGCGGGTCGCCGTACTTCTTCTGGATCTCCTCGATCTCGATCCGCACGATGTCCCACCGGCTCTGCTCGTCCTTGAGCAGCGTGTTGATCTGGCGCATGCGGCGCCGCTTGTCCTCGAGCTCCTTGCGGATAATCAGGATCTCGAGCCGCGCGAGCCGGTAGATCTTCAGCTCGAGGATCGCGTCCGTCTGGTCGGCGTCCAGCTCGTAGCGGCCCATGATCTGCTTCGCGGCATCCGCCTTGCCTTCCGACTTCCGGACGATCTTCAGGATCTCGTCGAGCGCATCGAAGACCTTCTCGAAGCCCTGCAGGATGTGGACGCGCTTCCGAAGCGCCTCCAGCTCGTGTTCGAGCCGCTTCGTGACGACGTCGAGGCGGAAGTGCAGGAAGTGCCAGAGCATCGCGTGGAGATCGAGCCGCTCGGGGCGGCCGACCTCGAGGTTCTCGGTCGGGATGAGGCAGGTCAGGTTCACGATGAAGCTGGTCTGCAGCGGCGTGTGCTTGAACAGGTACGCCATGACCATCTTCTCGTCCGAGTCTTTTTTGAGCTCGAGTGCAATCCGCACGTCGTCCGTCGACAGGTCCTTGACGTCGACGAGAGGCGGCAGCTTCCGGCTGAGGGCGACGTCCGCAATCCGCTCGACGAGCGTCGACTTGTTCACCGTATAGGGCACGCTGGTGATGTAAAGCGTCTTTGCCGACTTCGTGACCGGGCCCGCCTCCCACGTGGCGCGGAGACGAATCGCGCCGGAGCCCGTCTTGTAAATCTCCTTGAGTTCGTCCGGCGAGTTGAGCATCTCGCCGCCCGTCGGAAAGTCCGGTCCCTTGACGTAGCGGCAAAGCTGCGCGCTGCTCAATTCGGAGTTCCCCAGGAGCTTGATGAGCGCCGTACAGACCTCGTGCAGATTGTGCGGCGGGATGTTGGTCGCCATGCCGACCGCGATCCCCGTGGCGCCATTGACCAGGAGGTTGGGAATGCGCGAGGGCAGCACGACGGGCTCGGTACGGGTCCCGTCGTAGTTCGGCCTGAAGGGGACGGTGTCCTGGTCGATCTCGAGCAGGACTTCGTCGCTGAGACGCGCGAGGCGGCACTCCGTGTACCGCATGGCGGCGGCGCTGTCGCCGTCGAGCGACCCGAAATTGCCGGAGCCGTCGACGAGCGGATACCGCAGCGAGAAGGACTGCGCCATGCGGACCAGCGTCTCGTACAAGGCCGAGTCGCCGTGCGGGTGGTAGTTGCCCATCACGTCGCCGACGACCTTCGCGCATTTGCGGTGCTTGACGTCGGCCGTCAGGTTCTGCTGCCACATCGTGTAGAGGATGCGGCGCTGCACCGGCTTCAGCCCGTCGCGGACATCCGGCAGCGCGCGGGACGTGATCACGGAGAGCGCGTAGTTCAGGTACCGGGTCTGCGCCGCCGCATGGAGCTCGACGGCTTCCGGTTCACCAGAGCCGCCCGGAGGGCCCGACGCGTCCACCACTCCGCCGTCGCCGGCCGCATCGAACAGCGACCGCTCGTCTCTCTTCCCGCGCTTTGCCACCTGAATCCTCCGGGGGGAGAATATCAGCTCGCGAAAGAGGGACACTCATCTTTACGCTAAGTCGTTGACAGCAAACGTCTACATTTTTTAGTTTGTAGAATCAACAACTTACGGAAAAGATGAGTGTCCCCATATGCGCAGCCTGCCCTACCTGCACCTCGACGTGTTCACCGAGCGCGCGTTCGAAGGTAATCAGCTCGCCGTGTTTCCCGAACCGCGGGGATTGTCGACAGCACAGATGCAGGCGATTGCGCGGGAAATGAACTTTTCCGAGAGCACGTTCATTTTTCCCGCGGAAAGCGCGACGGCGCCGGGAGCACCCGAGCGGGCGAGAATGCGCATCTTCACCCCCGGCTCCGAGCTACCGATGGCCGGCCATCCGACAATCGGCAGCACCTTCGCGCTTGCCGCCGAGGGGACCATCGCCCCGGGCACGACGGATTTCGTTTTCGAACTTGGCGTCGGGCCCACACCGGTCTCTCTCGAATGGGCGCAGGGAAAGCTGGATTTCGCCTGGATGACGCAGCTCCTTCCGGCTTTCGGGGCGACGATCGAGGACCGGCGCGCGTTCGCGGTCGCGGTGGGAGTCGGCGACGGAGATCTGGTCCCCGGATTGCCAGTCGAAGTGGTCTCGTGCGGCGTGCCCTTCCTGTTTGTCCCGCTCGCCTCGCGCGACGCCGTCGATCGTGCGTCAATCGACGCGCGGTCGCTCGCACGGTGCTTTCAGAACGCCGGTGTCGAACAACTGCCGGTCTTCTTCTTCACCACGGACTCCGGGACCGCGAGCAGCGGCAGCGCCGAGACGGTGTACAGCCGGATGCTCGCGCCCGGGTTCGGTATTCCCGAGGACCCGGCGACTGGCGGCGCCAGCGGCCCGCTCGGGTGCTACCTTGTGCATCACGAGATCGTCCGCTCGGAGTCGGCGCACAGGATGCTGAGCCTGCAGGGCGTCGCGATGGGGCGGCCCAGCCGCATCCACATCTCAATCGACGCGAAGGACGGTGGCATTTCCAGGGTCCGGATCGGCGGGCGGTCGGTACTGGTGGGGCACGGCGAGCTGGACGTTTAAACAGACATCCGACATCAGACATCAGCTATCAGCTGTCAGTCCCGACTCCCGAGGCCCGCGTCCCAAGTCCCGCGTCCGAAGTCCCGAGTCCCCACTCCCGAGTCCCGAGTTTGAGTATGCCCACGCTTCAGGAACAGTTCGGCGACATCGACATTTACCTCTTCGACCAGTTGCTGCGGGGCCGCATCGTGCCCGGGATGCACATTGTCGACGCGGGATGTGGCGGCGGAAGGAATCTCGTCTATCTGCTGCGGCACGGCTGGAGCGTCGCCGCCGCGGATCGGGACCCCGCCGCGGTGGAGCAGGTCCGGGCCATGGCATCGCTGCTCGCCCCGGGGT
>JALZOC010000758.1 GCA_030857365.1 Acidobacteriota bacterium | reverse complement strand
CCGCCATCCAGCGCCGAACGATCGCTGCTCCTGCAGGAGCTCCACGGTCTCCGGATTCTCGTGGTCGAAGACATGGACGACACGCTCGACGCCACACGCGCCATGCTCGAGTTCCTGGGCGCCGACGTCGTCGCCGCCCGTGACGGGCTCGAGGCGCTGGGGAGAATGACGAGCGGCGCGTTCGACGTGGTCCTCTGCGATCTTCGCATGCCGCGCATGGATGGCTACGAGTTCCTCAAGGAATTGCGCCTTCTTGAGCAGTGCAGTACGCTTCCGCCGGTCATTGCTGTTTCAGGCCTCGCGAGCAGTGCCGATCATCTCCGGACGCAGTCGGCCGGGTTCGACGCGCATATCGACAAACCGTTCGACGACCTGACCGTGATCGCTGCGGTGGGCGCCGCCATGGCTCGCCGACGCCCGATGTAGTCAGGCTCGCCCCGCCCCCCGGACTCGCCAGAACACCGTTTGCGGCCGGGACTGCGCCGACAGGAAACGTTCGTGTGCCAATCGCCGTCAGGTGGTCGGTTACCCACGCGACGCGGACCTGGCAGCGACTCCGGGAGGTCGCGTCTCCTCGTCCAGGTAGTGCCGCATGTCGACGACCCACGTGTGCCCATCCGTGTGGTCGAGGAGGCGCTCAGTCCGGAATGAACGGAATCAGACCGAGCTCGTAGGCCTGTCTTGGAACTCGCGCGGCATCCTCCGCATATCGACAATGACGCCGTTGACAGGGATCATCCACACGCCGAGCACGATCCCGTCGTGTTCGTCGGCGTGCCGGCCGTCGTGATCGTGGCTCGACGATCTGGCGGCTCGAGCGTCGCGGCGAGTTTCCGAAGCACCACCGGATTGCGCCGAACGTGGTGGCGTGGGTCGAGGAGGACGTATCCGCTTGGACCGGATCAATTCGGCGTATGGCTGGCGGATGGAGAGGGGACGCATATCTCCATCATCGGCCATTTCGCCCAGTCATCCCGTTCTCTTACGGCTTGCCTCTCCCCGCCAGGCTCGTCAGCACGCCCACCAGTTCCTGCGGGTCGACCGGCTTGCTGACATGAACCTGAAACCCCGCCAGCAGGGCGCGGCGTTCGTCGTTGCGGCTGGCATAGGCGGTCAGCGCGAGGGCCGGCAGCTGTTCCACCGTGTGACCGGCCTGGCGAACGGCGCGGATCAAGTCGAACCCATCGCGGTCGGGCATGCCCAAATCGCTTATCAGCAAACCGGGCGGCGGCTGCATTGCCTTGAGCGCGTCCAGCGCCTCGTTCACGCCCGCAGCCGCCGTTACCATCGCCCCGGCGTCCTGCAACACCCTCGTTAGCATCACGCGGGCGTCGGGTTCATCGTCCACCACCAGCACGCGCAGTCCATCAAGACGAACTCCTGGCCGCGCCGGCGACAACAGCCATTGTTCTCGCGCCTGCGCCGCGAGGGCCTCTGGCGTCGGGCTTACGCGGTGCGGCTGGTCCTCGTCATCTTCAACTGTCGCTTCGCCGGCGCGCACTGCGCCAATGGGAAGCTCGATGGTGAACGTTGCTCCGCTGGGCGGGTTTTCGCCGGCGCTCTCGGCGCGGATCGTCCCGCCGTGCTGTTCGACGATGTGCTTGCAGATGGACAGGCCCAGCCCCAGCCCGCCGACTTGTCGCGTGGTGCTGCTGTCGGCCTGACGGAAGCGATCAAACACATACGGCAGAAACTCCGGCGAAATGCCGCGCCCCGTATCGCGCACCACGATGCGCGTCATCGACTGCTCGCGCGACAGCGTCACGCGCACCGTGCCGCCCTTGGGGGTGAACTTGATGGCGTTGGTGAGCAGGTTCCACACCACCTGCTGCACCCGGGCGGCGTCGCACGTCCCCGGGGTGGCGGACCGGTCCAGCTCGGCTTCGAGTGTGATGCCCTTGAGATCGGCGCTGGGGCGCACCACCTCCATCGCCGCGCGGATGGTCGCCGTGAAGTCGCACGGCGCCATGTTCAGCCGCAGCTTGCCCGACACGATGCGCGACACGTCAAGCATGTCCTCGATCAACTGCGTCTGCGTCTTGCAATTCCGCTGAATGACGGCCAGCCCTTTCTTCAGGTCTTCGTCCTGCATCCCCTTGCTTTGAAGTATGCTCGCCCAGCCGACGATCGCGTTCAGCGGCGTGCGCAGCTCGTGGCTGAGCGTGGCGAGGAACACATCCTTCGCCCGATTCGCGGCTTCGGCCTCCAGGCGCAGCGACTGCTCGTGCGTCAGCCGGTCGGTGATGTCGGTGGCGGTGGTCAGGATCGCGCCCGGCTTTCCTTCGGCATCGTGATCCAGCGACCACCGGCAGAGCAGCGTCACCCGCCGCCCGTCGCGCGCGTATTGAATCACCTCGCCGATCATCCCACTCTCCTCGCGCAATTCCTCGATGAGTTGATGAAACGGCTTTTCC
>JALZOC010000757.1 GCA_030857365.1 Acidobacteriota bacterium | reverse complement strand
GCATGAAGGCGCTCGATCGAGACACCTTGAAGCGCGCCACGGGCAAGTACCTGACCACCGCCGAGATCGACACAGTCATCTCCAGGCGTGACGCCATCATCGCGCGCCTGGAAACCCTCGGCGATTCGGCCCTTTTCGATCGCCCGTCACGCTAGCGACTGGAGCGTGATGGGCTCCCGGGCGGCTTCAGGACCGCATTGTCTCGTAGGCCGCCCCTGATGCGGCGGCGATCGCGAGGCCCAGGAGCGTTCCCCCGACCACGTCGGTGATCCAGTGGCGGTCGAGAACGAGCCGGCCCGCGGTCGAGGCTGCAGCGACCAGACCCGCGACAGCAAACGCCGGCGCCGCAGAAACGATCCCTTCCCTCGCCAGCACGTAGGCGCTCGCCAACGCGACGCCCGTCGTTTCCATCGCATGACCGCTCGGAAAGCTGGGTTTCTGCTGTTCATGCTCCGGGTGTCCGGGAGGCACCACCCGGATGTGGAGCGTGTACGTGACCAGCCGGTTGACGAGCTCGGACATGGTCGAGGCGAACACCGGAACCGCCGCACGCACGCCGAGGCCGTGCTGGCGCAACCCCAATGCCAGGGCGACCGCCACAGGAAAGTGCAGGTACTCCTTCCCCAAATGACCCGACGCTTTCGCCACCGCGTCGGCGGCTGGCGCGCGGGCCGCCTGCACCTCATCGCGCGCGTGGTTGTCGGCCCGCTCGGTCCGACCTCGAGCGACGAGCCTGGCGGTATATCCAAAGCCGAGGAGTGCTGCCGCGCTGGCGAGCAGGAGATGGGAAGGGGCGACTCGTCGCATGACTCCTTGCGTTGCCAGTCACGTGCCACAGTGGCGTCGCGTGCCGCAGCCTTCGGGCCGCGACGCTCGATACGCGAACCAACGCCGGCGTCAGTGGTCTGGGTCAGCTGCGTTGCCGCCGACGGCGGGGAAAGGCTCGGCGCTCCGGCGCGGGCTGCGGGCTATCGCCCCGGGACGGGCCCATGGCCACTGATCCTTCGATCACCCACGTCAGGTCGCAGGCGGTGCAGCGCAGTTTCATGAACTCGCGCGTGGCGAGTACGACGCGCGGATCTCCTGCGCCGCACGTCGGACAGTGTGTTCTGCGCATGGCTTGAACGTGTGAGAGGCCGATTTGGGATCGCCAGGGAACGTCTATGGTGCCCCGCAAACATGGCGCCACCCACGTGCCCGGTGAAGACCGGGCCGGCAAAACGAGGTGTGCTGCGGGATTAGGGGGAAATTCAGCCGCGGTTTCACTCGGCGGCGGCGCCCACGCCAGCGCATCGTGCCCTGTAACGGGACACGCGCTGCCGTTTCTGGACGTTCAGCGAGCGTTGGCGTCACCGGCGACGGCGCGCGGTGCACGCCGTGGCTGTCAGGCGGCGGCCAGAGGGTGCCGGCCGAAGAACTCCGCGAGACCGCGTGCGACAGGTTCCGGCTGCTGCATGTGAAGCAGGTGCCCGACCCCCGGGATCACGCAGTCTTCAACCTGGGGGAACCAGGAAGGCAGCAGGGCTGCGACCTCGACCCACAGCGGCTCGGTGTCACTCCCGACCACCGACAGCACCGGCTGGCGAACCGCGGACGCCTGCTCGGCACCGCAGACCCATTGGGTGAGGGCCGGCAGCTCGATGCCGAAGAAGGTGTCGGCGTCCCCGATCGTCTGTGCGAGCGAGCCGGGGACGTGACGTTCGAGGAGCGCCCGGCACCTGTTCCACTCGAGACCGCTCACGGCGCTCATGAAGACGGCCAACGCGGTCTCGTGGTGCCCGGCAGCGTACGCCTGAAAGGCGGGGCCCGCCTTCTGGAAGAACGCGGCCGCGGCCGGCACCGAGAGAAGCGACAGCTCCAGCAGCGACAGCGTGTGAACGAGGTCGGGCCGGCTGATGGCGAGCTGGAGAGCAACCGCGGCGCCGCTCGAGTGCCCCGCGACGTGGGCGGGGCCCAGGCCGAGGTGAGTGAGCAGCCCGGCTGCGTCGGCCGCGTGATCGGCGATGGTCACCGGTGCCGGCGTATGCGTGCTGCCCACCCAGCCGCGCTTGTGATACGTGATCAGCTGGTAACGGTCGGCCAGCACCCGCTCCGACAGGAGCGGACGGAAGCCGTCCGCCACCACAGGACTGATGAGCAACACCGGTTCGCCCGATCCCGTGACCTCGTATTCCAGCTCCACCCCGTTTACGTGTGCATGCTGCATCGCGTCCCCTCCGAGGGTTGTTGGTCTGCCGCCTGATAGCGCGAACGTCCGGCGGTGTGGTCGCCGCGGCAGGCTCCCTGCCCAAGCATTCACAAGCCAGGCGTGACCAACGGTGTTACGGTGGGAACTTCTGTCGTTACCATCGCGGGTTGGAGGCGTTGCCTGCATCGGACAGACATCGGAGGATGAGCAATGGATCAGGCCGATGCGG
>JALZOC010000756.1 GCA_030857365.1 Acidobacteriota bacterium | reverse complement strand
GTGTTCTCTGCTGCTGCGTGCGGTCCGCGTGCAGCGCGGCAGCCTTCAGCCCGAGCGAGGAGAGCTTCCGCGCCAGGCGTTCCGCGCCCGATTTGGTCCGCATGAACACGAGCACCGGACCATCCGTCCGGCGCAGGAACCGGGCCAGCCACTCGGTCTTCTCGGCCGCCGCCACGTTCTCGATGGTATGCGTGATGCTCTTGGCCGGGCCGCCGGCCGAACCCACCTGGACGTACCGGGCGTCGCGGACCACTTCGTCCGCGAGCTTCATCACTTCTTCCGGCATCGTCGCCGAGAAGAGGAGCGTCTGGCGCGCGGCCGAATCGGGGAGGCTCTGCACGATGCGGCGAACGTCCGGCCAGAAGCCCATGTCCATCATGCGGTCCGCTTCGTCGAGCACGAGCGTGTCGAGCTTGTCGAATCCCACGGTCTTGCTGCGCATGTGATCCATCAGGCGGCCCGGCGTCGCCACGACGATGTCGACGCCGGATTTGAGCGCGCGCTCCTGCGGCCCCATGTCGACGCCGCCGTAGACCGCGATGCTGGTGATGTCGGTGTGATAGGTGAAGCCCTGGACGTCGTCCTCGATCTGAACCGCGAGCTCGCGCGTCGGTGCCAGGATCAGCACGCGGGTGTATCCGCGCTCTTCCGGCGCCGTGGCGCGGGCGCGGAGCATCCGATTCAGGATCGGGAGCAGGAAGGCCGCCGTTTTGCCCGTGCCCGTGTCCGCACACCCGATGAGGTCGTCTCCGCCCATGACGAACGGAATGACCGCGCTCTGAATCGGTGTCGTCGAGGAGAACCCGCGGATGCGGATGCCTTCCAGGAGCGACGATTCGAGGCCGAGCGTGTCGAAGCCGACGGGCCGGGGATCGTACGACGCCTGGGGCCGAGTGACTTCGCGGGTTGTCGCGGGAGCGTGAAAATGCGCGTCCGAGGTGGACCGCCCGGTGCCCGAGCGCGGACCCCGCCGGCCACGTCGCCCGCTCGAGGGCCGGTGCTGTGGTGAATGAGAGTTCAAATTCGTAATTCTAGCGAGCGCGGAAGGTGATGATGCCGCGAACCGGATCGTAAGGAGAAACGCCGACCGTCACTCGATCCCCGGGCACCACCTTGATTCGGAAGCGGCGCATGCGGCCGCTCAACTGGGCAAGCACTTCGTGTCCTTGATCACACTGCACGCGATAAAGCCCGCCACTGTGAACCGCCACGACCGTGCCTTGCACGTCAATCAAATCATCCTTGCTCAATTGCTATCCTTTCAATCAAAGATTGTGCCATATTGCCGACCTATTAGCAAACTCAGCCGTGGAGGCTCCGAACGGCGGCCTCCACCTCTGCGGAAATGGCAGCGTAGTCGTTACCCTTCAACAACATAGGGCGTCCGAAGGTGACGCTGGCGCCCCCGCGAACCGGAACTTTCCACGTCTGGTGGAGCACTCGATCCAGTCCGTGCAGCCGCACCGGCACGACCGGCACGCCCAGCCGGGCCGCAATCATCCCGACCCCGGGCTGGAAGGGCTTGATCTCGCCCGCGTCGGTCCGCTTGCCTTCGGGAAAGATCAGGATGGAATACCCGTCGCCCACCAGGTTGCCGATATACCGCAGCGTCTGCCGCGTCCCCGTCTCACGCTGCGGCAGTGGGAACGCGTTGAAAAATGCCGCCGCCAGATAATAGTTGGCGCTGTTGGTGAGCCGCGTTGCGGTCGCATGCCCGTGCGGGTGGAAGTGTGCCCGGAAGAATTCCTTCGCCATCGCGGGCGCCACCCGGTACCTCCAGCGGGGCGGCAGCGCCTGGAGAATCATCGGCCCATCGAAATGGCTCTGGTGGTTGGCCGCGAAAATGACGGGCCCTTCCGTCCGATCCAGGTGCTCGAGCCCCTCGACGCGTAGCGACACGAAGAGCCGCGCGAGCGGCAGAATCCATGTAGGGAGGCTGGCCCGGCGCAGCGCGCGGATGGGAGCGGACCGGTTCCACGACGGGAAGTCGATCGGCTCGGTCGCGGCGGCCGTGGCGGCCGCCGGTCCGGCGTCGAGCGGCTGCGTGAGCGCCTGCAGGTCGCCCACCGTCGCGGCGGCCGCGAATCGTGATTCGTCGATCGTCACCTGCATGGACTCTTCCAGCGCCATCATCAGCTCGACTCGTTCCAGAGAGCTCAGCCCGAGCTCGTCGATGGTCGTGGCGGCGGTAAGCGTCCGGCCAGGCGCGAAGCGCTCGAGCACCGCGGCGACGGAGCGGGGGTCGGTGCTGCCGGTCGGCGGCGTGCCGCCGCCGGAGCTGGCGAGCCATGCTCGAAGCTCGCGGCGTTTCAGCTTGCGCGTCCCCTCGGTGCGGGGCAGTTCAGTCCCCGGCCACAGGGCCACCGCCCGGATCTTCTGATGATCCTGAAGCGCCGCGTTTGCGAGTCGCACCACCTCG
>JALZOC010000755.1 GCA_030857365.1 Acidobacteriota bacterium | reverse complement strand
TTCCGGTACAGAGCGGGATAGGAGGGCGCCCCCTCGCGGCCCGGCCAGTTGCGTGAGTTCACGAAAAAGATGTCCTGCCACCCGTCGTCGTCGATATCGAGGAAGGCGACACCGGAGCCCAGCGTCTCCGGCAGGAACTTCTTCCCCTCAGCCCCGCTGTTGTGGCGGAAGCGGATCCCCGCGGCCGTCGTCACATCCGTGAATTGAGGCTCTCCCGCGGCCCGGATCGTCGCGCCGAGTCCCAGGACCGAGCCAACCACCACGACAGCAGCAAATTTCATCACGGATCTCATTCTATGGGGTTATCAAGGTTTCCTGCAGAACCCAGCAGAACCTTGTAGAACCGGAAGGGGCAACGCTAGTATTCCGCCATGGGGATGCCGGTGACCAGAATGGCATGGACGGCGGCGCTGCTGCTGGTCGGTCTGTGCCCGGCAGCGGCAGGCGCGCGCCAGGAGACTGCTCCCTCCCTTCCGCGGCTCACCCGGATTGAAGCCATCCGGGCGCTGTCTCAGGACGGCGGGGCCCGGGGCTACCCGGTCCGCATCCGGGGCACGGTCACTCACTTCGATGAAGTCCTGGGAACCACGCTCGTGGTGCACGACGGCGCGTTCGGCCAGTTCGTCTTGAATCCGCCCGATCCCGCAACGGTCGGAGTGTGGGCGGACTTGAGGGCCGGCGACCTCGTCGAGATCGAAGGACGCACGGTACGCGGAGGCTTCGCCCCCAATGTCGAGCCCGACAAGGTGAGAAGGCTCGGCCGCGGGGCCATGCCGGCCGGCCGCGCGATCGGGTACTCGGCCATGCTCACGGGGCGGTACGACTGTGACTACGTCGGGATGGTTGGCGTGGTGCAGCGCGCGTGGCTGTCGTCCGATCCACGGTCCCGGGTGATGTTCGCCGACGTCGCCATCGAGGAGGGGATCGTCCGTGCCTCGTTCTGGGATTATTCGTCGCCGGCGGACTTGACGCGGTTCATCGATGCGCGCGTGGAGCTTCGCGGCAACATCGGCACCCTCTTCGGACGCACCGAGCAGCTCCGCGGCGTCTCGCTCTTTGCCGGGCGGATCCGCGACGTGCGCGTTCTGGAGCCGGCGCCCGACCCGTTTTCCCTCCCGCCACGGTCCATCCGGAACATCTACAACTATTCGTCGGCCGGGGAGGTGAACCGGCGCATCCGTGTGCGAGGCGTCGTGACGGCGCGCATTCTGGGCACTCCCGTCGCCATGAGCGACTTCACGACCTCCTCCACGTTCCGGTATGTCGTCAACGTGGTGTACGTGAAGGACGGCACCGCCAGTGCGCGCATCGAGACGGAGCAGCTCCCGGACGTGCGTCCGGGAGACCTCGTCGAAGCGGCGGGCTTCCCCGGGGTGACGCCGGGCAAGCCCATTCTGCGCAATGCCGTCCTGAAGCGACTCGGCCCCGGCAGCGAACCGCCGCCGATGGATGTGGCTGAGGGGCAGGTCCTCGCCCCCGATCATGATGCCGAGCTGGTCCGGATGACCGGCCAGCTGCTGAGCGTGCTTGCCGCGCCGGCTGAGCGCGTTCTGGTCCTGAGGTTCGGGGACACGGTCTTCAACGCAGGCCTGGAGATCGGGCCGCTGAGCGCGGAGGTCGACCGTATTCGTCCGGGCTCGATGCTGTCGGTCACGGGCGTGTATTCCTACCAGGGTGGACCGCCGCCTTCCTTCAGGCTGTTCCTGCGATCGCCCGCGGATGTGCGCGTCCTCGCGGCCGCCCCGTGGTGGACGATGCGCCATACGGCGGTGATGGCGCTGATCCTGGCGCTGGCCGTGGGGGTCGGCGCGTTGTGGATGCGTACCGTCGCGAAACGAAAGCGGCTGCAGTACCAGGCCGTGCTGAACGAGCGCACGCGGGTCGCCCGTGAGCTGCACGACACGGTGGAGCAGGGGCTCGCGGGCATCACGCTGCAGATCGAAGCCGTCGCCGGAAGCTTCCAGACCGCGCCGGAGGCCGCGCGGCAGTCGCTGGACGTCGCCCGGCAGATGCTGCGATACAGCCTGGAGGAAACCCGGCGGTCCGTCATGGACCTCCGATCGCAGGCGCTGGAGAGCCGGGACCTTGGCGGTGCGCTCTCGAGCCTTGCGCGCCAGATGACGATCAATACCCGAACGGAGGCGGAGGTCCGTGTCAGCGGATCGAGGTCGCGGCCCGACGCGGCGGAAGATCATCATCTGCTGCGGATTGGCCTCGAAGCGCTGACCAACGCGCTGAAGCACGGCGCGGCCACGCGGGTCGACATCGAGCTGCGTTTCACCCCCGACGCCACCCACCTCGTCGTCAGCGACAACGGGCGGGGGATGGACTTCGCCGCGCGGGTGACAGCGGGGGCGCAGTTCGGCCTGCAGGGGATTCGCGAACGCGTCGACAAGCTCGGCGGCCTGCTGGAGATCGAG